>NZ_JBEOVJ010000023.1:0-99191 GCF_040295435.1 Streptomyces sp. NPDC002809 | reverse complement strand
GCCCCCCCGCGCCCCCCCGCGACCCGGGCGCCGGCGGCGGCCCCCCCCCCACACCTGCTGTCGTCGTGCGTTGCGCGGGGTGCGGTCAGCCCGGCTGCTGCGAGTCGGACGCCGCGTCGCTCGGGGTGGTGGTGTCGCCCTCCGCGGCCGAGTCGGACGGGGCGCCCGACTCGGCACCCGGGGTCTCGGACGCGGAACCGGACGGTGATGCCTCGGGCGACTGCTCCGTCGGCTCCGGGAGCTTCGGCAGCGAGCTGGGGCCGAAGCCCTTGAAGTAGCTGTCGGAGGGCACGACGGACGCGCCGAGCGTGATGGTGCCGGTCTTGCTGAGCTTGAAGACCAGCGGCTGCACGTTGCCGTTCTGCGTGGCCTCGTGGCCGTTCTCGATCACGGCGGAGGCGTTGCCCGCGCCGCCGAGGATCACGCGGCCCCCGGCCGGTACGACGACCGGTCCCGAGCCCTTGGCGGCGTGCAGCTCCACGGAGCCGCTGCTGCCCGTCAGGGTGATGGCGTCGAGGGTCTCCGCCGTCGTGCCGTTGTTGAACAGCGTGGCGGTGACCACGGCCGGGCCGTTGGCACCGCGCACCGGCTGGGTGACGACGTTCGCATTCTGGATCTTGATGTCGCCGGACGACGTGGCGGCGTTGTCAGGCCTGACTTCGAGCGTCTGCGCGTTCTTGCCGGCTCCGCATGCGGAGAGCGCGGCGATCGAGAACGCGATGGCAGTGGCGGCGAGGGCGCCGTGTCGAAGGCTGCGGCTCACGGCGGCGGCAACTCCTTGAACGAGCGGACTTACGGACGGGGTCGGGCGACGTGGTGTAAAGCCGCCCTAAGGGTGTGTCAGCGGCCAGGTTACCGAGCCGCCGTCCACGCCCCGCACCCGACCCGCCCCTGACGGGCCCGGGGATCGCGGGCCGTCGTACGCGAGATCATTCGCACGCCGTTCACATAACACGCTTGATCAATTCCGCCACGCGTTCGTCCGCGTTCCCCCGCGCTTCGCACCGCTGTTCGCAGTGCTGTTCAAGCGGCCCGCGGCACATTCATTGCACATAATCCTCGCGATGCCCGGCGTTGATCAATTTCATTGCCCACGGGAGCCGGGAGAGTCCGTCAATTGGGGGGCGGTGTCGCGAGGCCGGCCACGCCCATCTGCGGCGTTGTCGTCAATCAACAACACTCCGTCCGCCTCAATCCCCGGCCTTGAGGCGGCACGTGCCCGCGCCGCCCCTTCACCTGCCGCCAATTGCCGGACCCTCTTACCCTCGTACGGGTGATCGATCTCCGGATGAAGTACGGAATGTTCATCATCCGGAACCACGCAAAACGGGACGTTCGGTCACTTCTGAGCGAGTTGCGGTACGTGTAACGTCCGCGTTTCTCCCCGCCCGCGCAGCCGCTCCGACCTGCGAATACCGTCCTCCGTGAGCCTTCCGCAGCACGTCCCTGTTGCAGTTGTCAAGCCCCGAGATATGCCCTGACCTGCGAAAACGCCATTCAGGAGAAGCTGTTCTCGTGTTACTCTTGATAGCCACGGAAGGGGTACCTGTCACATGACGTTCAAGGTTGGCGACACCGTGGTCTATCCCCATCACGGGGCCGCGCTGATCGAGGCTATCGAAACTCGCCAGATCAAAGGCGTGGACAAGACCTACTTGGTGCTCAAGGTCGCTCAGGGCGACTTGACGGTGCGTGTGCCGGCGGACAATGCGGAGTTCGTAGGCGTGCGTGACGTGGTCGGGCAGGAAGGGCTGGACCGGGTCTTCGAGGTGCTGCGCGCACCGTATGCCGAGGAGCCGACGAACTGGTCCCGACGCTACAAGGCAAATCTCGAGAAGCTCGCATCCGGTGATGTCATCAAGGTCGCGGAAGTGGTTCGTGACCTGTGGCGTCGCGAGCGTGAGCGTGGACTCTCCGCAGGTGAGAAGCGCATGCTCGCCAAGGCTCGCCAGATCCTGGTGAGCGAGCTCGCTCTCGCGGAGAACACGAACGAGGACAAGGCCGAGGCTCTTCTCGACGAGGTCCTCGCGTCCTGAACCGGATCGCACCGGTCCTCAATAATGTGCCGCGGTGCCCGCTGACCAGCCGTATACACGGTGTGTCGTCGGGCGCTGCGGCATGTCCGGGTGCGGACGTCGATCCGCGCGATCCGGACGAGGGGCCCGGTCCGGGTGTGCGGATCCGGTAGGTGACCCCGGGCTTCGGACGCCTGCGGACGGCGCGGCCCGACGAACCCGGATGTTCTCCCCGATGCGCCGATGCGTTGGCCTCATCGACGATCCCCCGGTACTTTGCTCGCGATCTTGTGAAGTCGACGTGTGAGGCCGATCCCGAGCGGCCGGGGCGGTACCCGTCTCGCCCGGGGTCACGGAAAGGGTCCCGGTCGAGTCATGGCGTAGCGCCCGGCTCGCTTGTGGCCATACCCACGTCGGCCCTGGAGACAAACATGCCGATGCTTCGGAGTGCAACCGATGTCTGATCAATCGCGTCCCTACCGCACCGCCGCCGTGATTCCCGCCGCCGGCCGCGGCGTACGGCTCGGTCCTGGCGCCCCCAAAGCGCTCCGTGCGCTGGGCGGGACGCCCATGCTCATCCACGCCGTACGGGCCATGGCCGCCTCCCGTCACGTGTCCGTGGTCGTGGTCGTCGCACCGCCGGACGGCGCGCCCGAGGTGAGGAACCTGCTCGACGAGCACGCCCTGCCCGAACGCACCGAGTTCATCGTCGTGCCCGGCGGCGAGACCCGGCAGGAGTCGGTGAAGCTCGGGCTCGACGTGCTGCCCGCCGATGTCCGCGCCGTCCTCGTCCACGACGCGGCCCGTCCGCTCGTGCCCGTCGACACGGTGGACGCGGTGATCGAGGCCGTACGGGACGGGGCGCCCGCCGTCGTACCCGCGCTGCCGCTCGCCGACACCGTCAAGGAGGTCGAGCCCGGCGCTCCGGGGGAGCCCGAACCGGTGCTCTCCACTCCGGTACGGGCCCGGCTGCGCGCGGTGCAGACCCCGCAGGGCTTCGACCGCGACACCCTGGTGCGCGCGCATGAGCAGGTCGTCGTCAGTGGGGAGGGCGCGACCGACGACGCGGGCATGGTCGAGCAGCTCGGGGCGCCCGTCGTGGTCGTCCCCGGGCACGAGGAGGCGTTCAAGGTGACCAGGCCGCTGGACCTGGTCCTGGCCGAGGCGGTTCTCGCACGGAGGAGGGCGAACGATGGCTTCTGAGGTATCCGACGTATCCGAGGCGACTGGTGTGTCCGGGGTGCCTGAAGTGGCTGGGGTGACTGGTGTGTCCGAGGTCGCTGCGGGTCCCGCGGCCGTTGAGGCGTCCGGGGGGCGCGTCGCGCCCGTGATCCCGCTGGTCGGCATCGGCACCGACATCCACGCCTTCGAGGAGGGCCGCGAGCTGTGGTGCGCGGGCCTGCTGTGGGAGGGCGAGGGCCCCGGCCTCGCCGGCCACTCCGACGCCGACGTCGTCGCGCACGCCGCGTGCAACGCGCTCTTCTCGGCCGCCGGTCTCGGCGACCTCGGGCAGCACTTCGGCACCGGCCGCCCCGAGTGGTCCGGCGCCGCCGGTGTCACGCTGCTGACCGAGGCGGCCAGGATCGTCCGTGCCGAGGGCTTCGAGATCGGCAATGTGGCCGTCCAGGTCGTCGGCGTACGGCCGAAGATCGGCAAGCGGCGTGACGAGGCGCAGAAGGTTCTCTCCGCGGCCGCGGGCGCACCCGTCTCGCTCTCCGCCGCCACCTCCGACGGGCTCGGCTTCACCGGGCGGGGCGAGGGCGTCGCGGGCATCGCGACGGCTCTGGTCTACCGCGTGGGCTGAGTCCCTGCGGGCTCGCTGCCGGTCGGTGTGCGGGGCGGCGTCGACGTTCCGGCACTTCGGCGGGCGCCCGCACCCGTCACCTTGTTGCACATGTCTCGCAGGTACGCTTGTGCGGCAATGACATGCGCGGCAAGGGACGGTGAAGCTCCGGGATGAGCACGACGACGATCGCTCCGGTGGGGGCCGACGCCGACGGATACCTCCTGCGCACCGCCGGTCCGCAGGACATCGGCGGGGCGCGGGCCGTGATGCTCGACACCGTCTACCGCGATCTGCGGTCCGGTTACGTACCGCGCTGGCATGCCGACATCATCGATCCCGAGGCCGCCTACCTGCGTCCCGGGCGCTGCACTCTGATGGTCGCCGAGCGGGACGGCGAGATCGTCGCGACGGGCGCCGTGCGGGACCGGGGTCCTCAGGCGCCGCCCAATCCGCAGTGGGTCGCGGACCGCTTTCCGTCCGGCACCACCGCCCAGCTCTGCCGGATCTATGTCGCGCCGGAGCACCGCAGGCACGGGCTCGCGCGCCGGATGGTGCGCGAGCTCTGCGACTTCGTGGTGCGGGCCGGCGGCTACGAAGCGGTCTATCTGCACACCGACCCCGCCGTGCCGGGCGCCGAGCCGTTCTGGCGGTCGCTGGCCCGGGAGGTGTGCGACGAGCGCACGCTGCCGGGTGGCGGGCAGGGCATCGTGCACTTCGAACTGCCGCTGCCGGGGGCCTGGTTGCGTGAAGGTGTCGCAGATACCCGGCTTCACCATTAAATGACAATCGTTTTCATATAAGGTCGTTCCATGCCCACGTCCCGACGCCGTCGCTCCGCGCTGCCGCTGACCCTGTCCGCGACCGCCCTCCTCGTCCCGCTCGCCACCGCCTGCTCCGGCAGCGCGTCCGACGGCGCCGCGGACGGCGGACAACGCCTCCGGGTCGTCATGGCCTTCCCGCCCGCCCAGGCGATGTCCCCCTACGGCGACGACGCCGTCACCCTCAGCCGCCTCGCGGTCATCGAGGGCCTCACCGCCCTCGGCAGCGACGGCGCGGCGAAGCCCGCACTCGCCGCCTCCTGGAAGCGCGACAGCGCCAGGGAGTGGACCTTCACCCTGCGCAAGGCGTCCTTCCAGGACGGCACGAAGCTCGACCCGGCCGCCGTCGTACGCTCGCTGACCGCCGCCGAGAAGGCGTCGCCCAAGCCCCGCGTCCTGTCGGACACCGGCATCACCGCCACGGCCCAGGGCGCCGACACCGTACGGATCGTCACCGACGAGGCCGACCCGCTGCTGCCCCAGCGCCTCGCCAACCCCTCCCTCACGATCCTGTCCGCCGCCGCCTACGCCGACGGGAAGGCCGACCCGGCCGGACACGCCACAGGGCCCTTCACCCTCGCCGCCGTCAAGGGCGCGGTCAGCGCCACGCTGGAGCGCAACGACACCTACTGGGGCGCCGGGGCCGAGGCCCCCGGAGTCGATGTGACCTTCGTCGCCGACGGCACCGCCCGCGCCAACGCGCTGCGCACCGGGGCCGTCGACGTCGCCGAGTACGTACCGATCTCCCAGGCCTCCCTCCTCGGCGACGGGCTCGTCCACGAGTTCCCCTCCGCCCGGACCAACGGCCTCTCCCTCAACACCGGGAGCGGCGTCTTCGCCGACCCCGCGATGCGCGCCGCAGCCCGCGAGGCCATCGACTCCCAGGCCCTCGTCAAGGCCGTCTACGAAGGCCGCGCCGACACCGCGCAAGGCCTCCTCGGCCCCGGCATCCCCTGGGCCGCCGCAGCCCGCACCGCCCCCGCCGGCCGGGCGAAGGCCGCGGACAAGGCACAGGTGGCGAAGACGGAGGAGATCGTCCTCGCCACCTACACCAACCGGCCCGAGCTCCCCGAGGTCGCCAGTGTCGTCCAGCAGCAGCTCACGGCCCGCGGCTTCACCGTCAAGCAGGTCGTCCGCGACTACGCCCAGCTGGAGGCCGACGCCCTCGCCGGGAAGTACGACGCCTTCATCCAGGCCCGCAACACCCTCCTGGACACCGCCGACCCGGTCTCCTACCTCGCCTCCGACTTCACCTGCGACGGCAGCTTCAACATCTCCCAGCTCTGCGACAAGCGCGTCGACGCCGACGTGAGCAAGGCCGCGGGCACCGCCGGAACCGACGCCCGCCACGCCGCCGCAGCGGCCGCCGAGGCCGACGTCCTCGGCACCGACGCCCTCGTACCGCTCCTCCACGAACGCTTCGTCCAGGGCTACGACGACAGCCGCGTCCAGGGCGTCTCCCTCGACCCGATGGAACGCACCCTCATCACCGCAGACACCCGCGTCGGGTGACCGGATGAAGCATCTGGCCGGACGGCCGGCCGCACTCCTCGCGGTCGTCGCCGTCATCGGGCTGCTGCCCCGGCTGACCCGGACCGATCCGGCCCTGACGATCCTGCACGCCCGCTACGCCGACCGGCCGCCCACCGCCGAGACCCTCGACGCCATCCGAGCGGAGACCGGACTCGACGGCGGACCCCTCCATGTCCTCGGCGACTGGCTCGGCGGACTCCTGCGCGCCGACCTCGGCACCTCCTGGGTCTCCGGGCAGCCCGTCGGCCCCGACGTGATATCCGCCCTCGGGGTCTCCCTGACCCTCATGGGCGTCTCGCTCGCCGTCGCCCTCCTGGTCGCCGCCGCCCTCGTCGCCCGCACCCTGCGACGCGGGGCGCGCACCCGGATCGTCCCCGCCGGGGCGGGCACCGGCGCCGCCGTCCTCGCCGCCCTCCCCGAATTCCTGATAGCCGCAGTCCTCGCCGCCGTCGTCGCCGTCCGCCTCGACTGGCTGCCCGCACTGGGCTGGGGATCCCCCGAGCAGACCGTGCTGCCCGCCCTCGCCATGGGCATCCCCGCCGGCGCGCTCCTCGGCCGGCTCCTGGACGACGCGCTGCCCGCCGCGTTCGCCGAACCCTGGGCCCGCGCGGCCACCGCGGCCGGCATGCCCGGACACCGCACCGCCCGCCACGCCCTGCGCCGCACCCTGCCGGGCCTGCTGCCCCAGCTCGGCCTGATCGTCGTCGGCCTCACCGGCGGAGCCGTCGCCGTCGAGACCCTCTACGCCATCCCCGGTCTCGGGGGCACCGCCCTGGCCGCCGCACTCGCCCAGGACCTCCCCGTCCTCCAGGCCTGCGTCCTGATCCTGCTGCTCCTCGGCACGGCCGCCGGACTGGCCGCACGCCTCGCCTCCCGCGTCCTGCTCGGCCCCGCCCTCGACGACGGCGCCCTGCCCGCACTCGTCCCGCCCGCCGCACGCGCGCGCCCCGCCCTCCTCACCGGCGCCCTCCTCCTCGCCGCTCTGTTCGCCGCCGTGACCGTCGCCGGACTGCTGCGCGACCCGCTCCACATCGACGCGGCCGCCCGCCTCGCCGGACCCTCCGCCGCCCACCCCTTCGGCACGGACTCCCTCGGCCGCGACATCCTCGCCCGCCTCGGCCACGGAGCCGCCCGCACCGTCCTGACCGCCGTCGCGGTGTCCGCGGCCACCCTGCTGCTCGGCCTCGCCCTCGGAGCCGTAGGCGCCGGAGCGCTCACCGAGACCGCCAACGCCCTGCCCGCGATCCTCACCGGCCTCGTCGTCGCCGGCATCGCGGGCCCCGGCCCCTGGAGCGCCGCAGCCGCCGTCACCGCCGTCGCCTGGGCCCCCCTCGCCGCCCACACCGCCGCCCTCCACGCCCAGGAACGTGCCGCCCCGCACCTCGTCGCAGCCCGCACACTCGGCGCCGGACGGCTCCACCTGCTGCGCCGCCACCTCCTGCCCGGCGTCCTGCCCCCCGTCGTCCGCCACGCGGCCCTGCGCATCCCCGCCATCGCACTGGCCCTCGCCTCCCTCGGCTTCCTCGGCCTCGGCACGGAACCCCCCTCGCCCGAATGGGGGCGCATGCTCTCCGAAAACCTCCCCTACGCCGAACGCGCCCCCTGGTCCGTCCTCGCCCCCGCCGCCGCACTCGCGGTCCTCGGCGCCCTGGCCGCCCTCACCACAGCGGCGGTGCGAGGCCGGAGCCCCCGGAAAACCACCGCATGACCGCCCCCACCACCCCCTACCTCCGCCTCCTCACCACCACCCAGTTCGCGTTCAACACCGGCTTCTACGCCGTCCTGCCCTACCTCGCCACCCATCTCGGAACCGGCCTCGGCATGACCGGCTGGCTCGTCGGCCTCGTCCTCGGCCTCCGCACCTTCAGCCAGCAGGGCCTCTTCGTCATCGGCGGCACCCTCACCGACCGCTACGGCCCCCGCCCCGTCGTCCTCGCCGGCTGCGCCCTGCGCATCGCGGGCTTCGGCTGGCTCGCCTTCGCCGGATCCACCGCCACCGTCATCGGTGCCGTCCTGCTCACCGGATTCGCCGCGGCCCTCTTCTCACCCGCCGTGGAGTCGGAAACCGCCCGCGAGGCCGTCCGGCACGAACAGCGCACCGGCACCCCCCGCGCGCACGTACTCGCCCGGTTCTCCGCCGCCGGACAGGCCGGTGCCTTCCTCGGCCCCCTCCTCGGCTCCCTGCTGCTCCTCCTCGGAGCCGGATTCCGCGCCGCCTGCCTGGCCGGCGTCCTCGTCTTCGCCGCCGTCCTCGCCGGACACGCCAAGCTCATGCCGCACCGCGCCCCCGTCACCCGGACGGCCGCACACCGCGGCGCGGTGCGCCAGGTCTTCACCGGCCGGCCGTTCCTGCTGCTCTGCCTCGCGTACAGCAGCTACCTCATCGCCTACAACCAGCTCTATCTCTCCCTGCCCGCCGAGGTGCGGCGCGCCACCGGATCCCAGGCGGCCCTCGGCTGGTTCTTCGCCCTCTCCTCGCTGCTCGTCGTCTGCTTCCAGCTGCCCCTGACCCGCTGGTCCGCACACCGGATCGCGCCGCGCACCGCCCTCGTGGCCGGGCTCGCCACCGTCGCCGCCGGATTCGCCGCCGTCCCCCTGACCCCCGCAGGGCCCGCCGGACTGCTGCCTCCGGCCGCCCTCGTCGTCCTCCTCACGCTCGGCCAGATGCTCCTGGTGCCCGCCGCCCGCGGGCTCGTACCCGACCTCGTCGACGACCGGCACCTGGGCCTCGCCACCGGAGCGCTCTCCTCCGTCTCCGGCCTCGCCGTGCTCGGCGGCAGCGCTGCCACCGGCGCCCTGCTCGACGCCCCCGCACCCGTCCGATGGGCCGCACTCGCCGCCGTACCGCTCACGGGCGCGGCCCTGGCACTGACCCTTCCGATGGGTGCGGACGGGAAGCCGGGACGAGGAAGCAGGAGTGGGGTAGACGTAGAAGCACCACCGACCCGTTCAGGAGGACGTACGTCATGACCGCCGCACTCTCCGCAGAACTCAAGGCACTGCTCGACACCCCGGTCTTCGTCACCGTGGCCACCATCCAGCCCGACGGGAGTCCCCAGGTGTCCCCGGTCTGGGTGAAGAGGGACGGGGACGACGTCCTCATCTCCACGACCACCGGCCGGCGCAAGGAGCAGAACCTCGCCCGCGACCCCCGCGTCTCCGTCGTCGTCCAGCCCTTCGACGCCCCGTACACCTACGCCGAGATCCGCGGCACCGCCACCCTCACCACAGAGGGCGGCCAGGAACTCATAGACGAGCTGTCCCTGAAGTACACGGGCAAGAAGTACGCCGACTTCAACCCCGCATCAGGCGACGACGACCCCCGCGTCGTGGTCCGGATCACCCCGCGCAAGGTCGTCGGACGCCTCTGAACGGTCCCGGGCGATCTCCGTTCACGGCTCCGGCCCGCCCGGAGCCGTAACAACTGTCCAAGCAATCCCTCAACGGGTCGCGGGGCACTGGTGCGCGCCCACTACCCTTGAGGCGTGACTATTCGCCTGTACGACACCAGCGCCCGGCAGATCCGTGACTTCGTCCCGCTCACAGCGGGCTGCGTCTCGATCTACCTCTGTGGCGCTACTGTCCAGGCCGCCCCGCACATCGGGCACATCAGGTCCGGACTGAACTTCGACATCATGCGCCGCTGGTTCGCCCACCGCGGCTACGACGTGACGTTCGTCCGGAACGTCACCGACATCGACGACAAGATCATCAAGAAGTCGGCCGAACAGGGCCGCCCCTGGTGGTCCATCGGCTACGAGAACGAGCGCGCCTTCAACGACGGCTACGACGCCCTCGGCTGCCTGCCGCCCACGTACGAACCCCGCGCCACCGGCCACATCACCGAGATGATCGAGATGATGCGCGGCCTCATCGAGCGCGGACACGCCTACGCGGCCGACGGCAACGTCTACTTCGACGTCCGCTCGTTCCCCGGCTACCTGGAGCTGTCCAACCAGGACCTCGACGACCTGCGCCAGCCCTCCGGCGACAACGAGACCGGCAAGCGCGACAAGCGCGACTTCGCCATGTGGAAGGCGTCCAAGCCCGGCGAGCCCAGCTGGGAGACGCCCTGGGGCCGTGGCCGGCCCGGCTGGCACCTCGAATGCTCCGCCATGGCGCACAAGTACCTCGGCACCGCCTTCGACATCCACGGCGGCGGCATCGACCTGATCTTCCCGCACCACGAGAACGAGATCGCCCAGGCCAAGGCCTACGGCGACGAGTTCGCGAAGTACTGGGTGCACAACGGCTGGGTCACCATGGCCGGCGAGAAGATGTCCAAGTCGCTGGGCAACTCGGTCCTGGTCAGCGACATGGTCAAGGCCTGGCGCCCCATCGTGCTGCGCTACTACCTCGGCACCCCGCACTACCGGTCCATGATCGAGTACAGCGAGGAAGCCCTGCGCGAGGCCGAGTCCGCGTTCGCCCGCATCGAGGGCTTCGTCCAGCGCGTCACCGAGAAGGCCGGCGAGACCGTCGCCCCCGCCACCGAGGTGCCGCCCGCCTTCGCCGAGGCGATGGACGACGACCTGGGCGTCCCGCAGGCACTCGCGATCATCCACACCACCGTCCGCCAGGGGAACTCCGCCCTCGCCGCCGACGACAAGGAAGCCGCCGTCGCACGCCTCGCCGAGGTCCGTGCCATGCTCGGTGTCCTCGGGCTCGACCCGCTCGACGACCACTGGGCCGGCGCCGAGAGCGACCGCGGCGACGACCTCCACGGCGTCGTCGACACTCTCGTACGCCTCGTCCTCGACCAGCGCCAGTCCGCACGCGACCGCAAGGACTGGACCGCGGCCGACGCCATCCGCGACCAGCTCAACCAGTCCGGCCTCGTCATCGAGGACAGTCCGGCCGGACCACGGTGGACACTCGGCCCGCGCCAGTAGTCCTCCATGTGCCGCCGGGCCCTCCTGGCGGCACACTTTCACTTACGTACACGTACGCACGTCTGAAGCAACGAAACAGGTAGGTCATGGCCGGGAACAGCCAGCGCAGGAACCGCCGCACGTCCAACAAGAAGGGCATGCAGGTCGGCAGCGGCGGTAACCGACGCCGTGCTCTCGAAGGCAGGGGACCGACGCCGCCCGCCGAGGACCGCAAGAAGCACAAGAAGAACCGCATCGCGACCGCCAAGGCCAAGCAGGCCGCCAACCGCCGCCCCGCGCCCCGCCGCGGCGGCGTCAAGGGCACCTCCGAGATGGTCGTCGGCCGCAACCCGGTCTTCGAGGCCCTGCGCGACGGCGTGCCCGCCACCACGCTGTACGTCCAGCAGTACATCGACAACGACGAGCGCGTCCGCGAGGCCCTCCAGCTCGCCGGCGCCCGCGGCAACATCAACCTGATGGAAGCCCCGCGCCCCGAGCTCGACCGCATGACGAACGGCCTGAACCACCAGGGCCTCGTCCTCCAGGTCCCGCCGTACCAGTACGCGGACCCGCAGGACCTCACCGCCGCCGCCTACGACAACGGCGAGGACCCCCTCATCGTCGCCCTCGACGGCGTCACCGACCCCCGCAACCTCGGCGCCATCGTCCGCTCCGTCTCCGCCTTCGGCGGCCACGGCGTCGTCGTGCCCGAGCGCCGCGCCGCAGGCATGACCGCCGGAGCGTGGAAGTCCTCCGCCGGCACCGCCGCCCGCACGCCCGTCTCCCGCGTCACCAACCTGACCCGTGCGCTGGAGGCGTACAAGAAGGAAGGCATCGCGATCGTCGGCCTCGCCGCCGACGGCGAGCACACCGTCGAGGATCTCGAAGCCCTCGGCGGCCCCGTCGTCATCGTCATCGGCAGCGAGGGCAAGGGCCTCGGCCGCCTCGTCGGCGAGACCTGCGACTACCGCGTCCGCATCTCCATGCCGGGCGGCGCCGAGTCCCTCAACGCGGGCGTCGCCGCCGGCATCGTGATGTACGAGGTCGCACGCCGCCGCGCCTGATCCGCACCGGCACACGGCCCGCAGGACCACCCGCACGGGCGGCGGCCGACGGAGGACACCTCCGCCGGACGCCGACCCGGCACGGCCCCATCCGGGGGCGCATCCGGACCCACGCACGCCCCGGCGCACCCCGCCACCACCTGTTGACTGGCCTCGGACACTTCGACACGGTCAAGGCAGTGTCCTAAACACACATCACTCGGTTAGATGAGTGTGGACACCAGAACGCCTCGGTTCGACGAACAACCCGCCCTGAGCATGACCAAGGTGGACTGCGACCCTGCGCAGGTCATCGTCAACCACGCCAGCTTCCGGGTGCAGCTCGCCCCCGGCCAGCGCGCACGGCTGCGCGGCGTGGCCCCCGCCGGAGCGCCCAGGATCCCCGCCATGAGCGGCTCCGGAGCCGGACGCGGCCGACGCGCCCCCGTCGTGTGGAGCGGCAGGTCCGCCCCCGGCGACCCCGGCGCCAGCGGACTCCTCCAGGCCGTACGGAACTCCACCGCGGGCCGGCCCGACACCGCCTACGACCCCTACGCCTCCTACGAGTTCGACAGCGGACGCGGCGGCTCCGGCACCCAGGTCGTCCCGCTCCTCGAAGAGACCCAGCCCAACCCCGTCATCACCGCACCGCACCGGCCCCGCCGCCCCGGCGGCCCGCTGCTGCCGCCCATGCGCCAGGCCGTCGGCGCGTACGACCCCGTCGACCCCGGCCCGTACGACACCGGCGGACGCGACCGGGACGGATACGACCGGGACGTACACGGCCGGGACGACTACGAAGCCGACGACGTCACCGACTCCCGTGACCGGCGCCAGGGCGCCGACAGTGTCCGGCACGCGTACTACCCCGGCCGCCGCATGAACCTCGGCGTCGTCCTGCTTCCCATGCGTGTCTTCCTCGGCTTCATCTCGATCTACGCCGGCATGGGCAAACTCTGCGACCCCGTCTACTTCGACGGCGGCGACCGCGGCTCCATGGTCAAGTGGCTGACCTCGCTCCACCCCTGGGCACTCGCGGAACCCCTCCGGGACTTCGCGCTCTCCCACCCGGTCGGTGCCGGACTCACCATCGCCTTCCTCCAGGTCGTCGTCGGCGTCCTCACCGTCCTCGGCCTCTGGCAGCGCGTCGCCGCCTCCATCGGCGCCCTTCTGTCCGCCGCGCTCCTGGTCACCGTCAGCTGGCGCACCGTCGCCGCCTACGACGCGCCCGACATCATCTACCTCGCCGCCTGGAGCCCCCTGGTCATCGCGGGCGCCCCCGTCTACTCCGTCGACGGACGCCTCGCCGGCGAGGCCTGGCGCAAGCTCGGCCCGCGCTCCGAGATCTGGGACCTCCGCCGCAGGGTCCTGCGCCGGGGCGCCGCCGTCGCCACCGTCGTCGTCGGCCTCACCCTCCTCATCGGGTCCATGCTCGGCGGTGCCGTCCGCTCCTCCGAGGTCGTCACCGTCCCCGGCCCCAACGGCGTCCCGACCAACCAGCTCCCCGGCTCGCCGCTCCCGGACAGGTCCCGTGGCGGCAAGGCCTCCCACACCCCCACCGGACAGAGCCCCACCCCTTCCCGCACCACCGCTCCCCGTACCCCGTCCGCCCAGCCCTCCACCCCCGCCACCGACAGCGTCCGCGAGTCCGGACAGGCGGCCGGAGCAGGACAGCCCAGCCAGACCCAGGGCACTGGGCAGAGCACCCCGCAGCAGACCACCCCGCAGCAGCCCCCGGCCACCAGCTCCGGCCCCAGCTCCTCAGGCCCGACCGGCGGCTCCACCACCGGCGGCACGGACCCCGGCACCGGCTCCACGGGTGGCTCCTCCTCCACCGGCGGTGGCGGCGGCGGCCGCAACCCCATCGGCGGTCTCCTCGGCTGACCCCCGTCACGCCGGAGAGAGCGGAAGGGGCGGGCACCGGAAACGAATCCGGTGCCCGCCCCTTCTGCTTGCGCGGCGAGTCGGCGTGTGCGGGCCGGGCCTACTGCCCGTCCAGCTCCTTCGCCGCCTCCGTCAGGTCCTTCGCCGTGTCGATCGCCCGCCAGTACGCCCCGTGCGGCAACGGATACCCGGCCAGCCTGCGCTCGCGCGCCAGCCTCGGGAACGTCGTCCGCTCGTGGTCTCCCAGGTCCGGCAGCATCCCCGTGAACGCCGGAGAGAACACGTACACCCCCGCGTTGATCAGATACGGCGAGGGGGGAGACTCGATGAAGTCGGTGATGTGCCCGAACGCATCCGTCTCCACCGCACCCCAGGGAATGCGCGGACGGGCCAGCGCCAGCGTCGCGGTCGCATCACGCTCCGCATGGAACGCGGCCATCTCACGCAACGAGAAACGGGTCCAGATGTCGCCGTTGGTCGCGTACCAGGGCTGCTCCGGTTCGGGCAGCCGGGCCGCCGCGTACTTCAGCCCGCCACCGCGGCCCAGCGGCTCGGACTCCACCACCGTCGTGACCCGCAACGGCAGCACCGCCGCGTCCAGCCACTCCTGCAGCACCTCGGCGAGGTGCCCGCACGACACCACGGCATCGGTCACGCCCTCGGCGGCCAGCCAGGCAAGCTGATGGCCGATGATCGGCGTCCCGGTGCCCGGGATCTCGACCATCGGCTTGGGGCGGTCATCGGTGTACGGGCGCAGCCGTGACCCCTGGCCACCCGCCAGGATCACGGCCTGCGTCGGAAACGTATGCATGTCAGGCACGATATGCCGTGCCCGGGCGGGAGAGGTCAGCTGAACTGCGCGACACCCGAGGCGAAGGACGTGTCGCAGACGGGCCGCGAGAACCGGTGCGCACGGGTCGGGCCGTAGTGATCGACCGCGGCCTTGCCCAGTGCCTTGGCGATCGACATGCAGTGCCGCGCGAGCGAGGGACGTCCCTCGACGGCGCGCTGGAGGTCCGTCAACGCGACACCGGGGTCCTTCTCCTGGAGCTCCAGGAGGAGCTTGTCGCGCAGGATGTCCTGCGGAGCACGCGGCTTGGCGCGCTTGGAGACGGTCTGGGCCGA
Organism: Streptomyces sp. NPDC002809; assembly: GCF_040295435.1. NCBI lineage: Bacteria > Bacillati > Actinomycetota > Actinomycetes > Kitasatosporales > Streptomycetaceae > Streptomyces > Streptomyces sp. NPDC002809. The sequence goes on along the minus strand of NZ_JBEOVJ010000023.1, from coordinate 84,116 downwards.
CGCGGTGAGCATCGTCGAGTCGGAGTTGTGAGCTGCCCACGGCACGGCGGTGACCGCGAGGGTCCCGGACAGGACCATGACGACAGGCAGTACGAATGCGAGAGTTCGGCCGATACGGCGCGCGGTGTGGGTCACGCTGCGAGCGTAGCGGGCAGTGATGATTCGGCGACATTACGTCACTCTCGCGAGGGATGGTTCGAGTGTGCTTTTCGAATCCCGTGTTGACGGCCCGGAGTGAAATGACCGTTGTGCCGGGGAATTTGCCATCACCCGGCCAAACCTCGGACCGTGTTCCCTGCCGGGCCCCCGGCGGCGTTCCCGGGCGGTGCCCCGGAAACGCGCGACGGCCCCGCACGGAGAACGTGCGGGGCCGTCGTACAGCGTGTGCGGGATCAGCCGGTGAGGCGCTCGCCCGTCGACGTCGCGAAGACGTGCAGCTCGTCCGGGCGCGGCACGACGTGAAGCTTGGTGCCCTTCTCCGGGACGGCACGGCCGCCGACGCGGACGACCAGGTCCTTGTGCTCGCCACCGACCTCGGCAGCGCCGTAGACGAAGCCGTCGGCGCCGAGCTCCTCGACGACGTTGACCGAGACGGCCAGGCCGGCCGGGGCGTCGGCGGAGTCCTTGGTGAGGGACTTCGCGGCGGCGCCGCCGTGCTCGACGATGTCGAAGTGCTCGGGACGGATACCGACCGTGACGGTCGTGTCACCGCGGTCCGCGGCGGCGGTGAGCGCCTCGCGGGAGACCGGGACGACGCTGTTGCCGAACTTCACACCACCGTCGGTGATCGGGACCTCGATGAGGTTCATGGCCGGGGAGCCGATGAAGCCGGCCACGAAGAGGTTCGCCGGGCGGTCGTACATGTTGCGCGGCGAGTCGACCTGCTGGAGGAGGCCGTCCTTGAGGACCGCGACACGGTCACCCATGGTCAGGGCCTCGACCTGGTCGTGCGTGACGTACACGGTCGTGATGCCCAGGCGGCGCTGGAGCGAGGCGATCTGCGTACGGGTGGAGACACGGAGCTTGGCGTCGAGGTTCGACAGCGGCTCGTCCATGAGGAAGACCTGCGGCTCACGCACGATCGCGCGGCCCATCGCCACACGCTGACGCTGACCACCGGAGAGCGCCTTCGGCTTGCGGTCCAGGTAGTCGGTGAGGTCCAGCATCTTGGCGGCCTCTTCGACCTTCGCGCGGATCTCGGTCTTGTTGATACCGGCGATCTTCAGCGCGAAGCCCATGTTGTCCGCGACGGACATGTGCGGGTAGAGCGCGTAGTTCTGGAACACCATCGCGATGTCCCGGTCCTTGGGCGGCAGGTGCGTGACGTCGCGGTCACCGATGCGGATGGCGCCGCCGTTGACGTCCTCGAGACCCGCGAGCATGCGCAGGGAGGTCGACTTGCCACAACCGGAGGGACCGACGAGGACGAGGAACTCACCGTCCGCGATGTCGATCTCGAGCTGGTCGACGGCCGGCTTCGTGGAGCCGGGGTAGACGCGGGACGCCTTGTCGAACGTGACACTGGCCATGCTGAATCTTCTCCTCAACCGGCAGGAACGTGCCGGACGATCCGTTGTAAAGGGAGTGGTCTGGTCCACCTGGGTGAACCTTCAGCGACGCTACCTGGCGGTTTGGGATCTGTCAGTAGTTCGAGGGGTGTGAGATTTCTGCACGGAGTGGGGGCCGGTGTTGGTTACACTGCTCCGGCACGCCTCCTTAGCTCAGCTGGCCAGAGCAACGCACTTGTAATGCGTAGGTCATCGGTTCGAATCCGATAGGGGGCTCAACCGGGAATCCCGGCTCAGGCAGTCCCTGAGCCGGGATTCTTCGTTTCGTCGGGTGGTGCGGCAGCTACGCGGAGGGTGCGCCGCGGCGGGCGCGCCCGGTGTGTGGGTGCGCGGTTACGGAAGGTTGAGGTCCCCCGGGATCAGGAGCGGTGTGTCGATCGCGTACACGTGCCCGTCGGCGTAGGTGCACAGCTTGCCGAGCGCGTCGCTGGTGACGATTCCTCCGCGGTCCAGGCACTCCTCCACGGTGAGGACGGCCACGTTCGGATCCGGTGGTGCCGCCTGCGCGGTGGCGGCGCCCATGGCGCTCGTGCCCGCGAGGGTTGCTGTGGCGAGGGCGAAGCCGAGCATTCGTCGCATGCGCATGGTTTTTCCTCTCGGGTGGTCCCGAGTCCGGCCCTCAAGGCCCTTGAGGAGGCGAGAGGGGCTCCTGCTATCCAGCATGAGCGGCGGACGGGAGGCCCGCGAGTGGGCACGGACGTGGGCGCCGCGTCCGTGACGGCCGTGGCGCGGGGCAGGTACGGGCCGTGGCGCGGGAGCAGGTACGGCCGCGGCGCCCCTTCCCGTGTCCGGTGCCGCTCAGCCCCGTCCCGACAGCCGGTCCGCGATCTTCGCGATCGGGTCGGTGTCGGGGCGTGCGGACGTGAGTTCGCGGCGGTCGGCTGCGCGGTAGGCGGCGTACATGCCGTGAACGCCGAGCCAGCGGAAGGGTTCGGGTTCCCAGCGGCGGACGCGGTGGTTGACCCAGGGGAGGCCGGTGAGTTCGGTGGGGCCGGACTGGCCGGAGTCCTGCTGGATGAGGTCGCGCAGGGTGCGGGCCGCGAGGTTGGTCGTGGCGACGCCGGAGCCGACGTAGCCGCCGGCCCAGCCGAGGCCGGTGGAGCGGTCGAGGGTGACGGTGGCGCACCAGTCGCGGGGGACGCCGAGGACGCCTGACCAGGCGTGCGCGATGCGGGTGCCGGCGGTGGTGGGGAAGAGCCGGATCAGGAGTTCGCGCAGGGCCTCGACGGTGGCGGGCCGGGTGCGGCCGTCGTTGTCGGTGGCGGAGCCGTAGCGGTACGGGACGCCGCGGCCGCCGAGCGCGATGCGGTCGTCGGCGGTGCGCTGGGCGTACATGTAGGCGTGGGCCATGTCGCCGAGGGTTTCGCGGCCGTCCCAGCCGATGGTGTCCCAGACGGAGGCGGGGAGGGGATCGGTGACGATCATCGAGGAGTTCATCGGGAGCCAGGTGCGCTTCTGGCCCTTGAGGCCGGCGGTGAAGCCCTCGGTGCAGCGCAGGACGTACGGGGCGCGGACGGTGCCGTAGGGGGTGACGGCGTGCTTGGGTCTGATCTCGGTGACGGGGGTCGATTCGTGGATCGTGACGCCGAGTGCCTCCACGGTGTCGGCGAGGCCGGTGACGAGTTTGGCGGGGTGCAGGCGGGCGCCGTGCGGGGTCCAGGTGGAGCCGACGGCGCCGTTGACGCGGATGCGTTCGGCGGTCTCGCGGGCGCCGTGCAGGGTGCGGTCGGTCTCGCCGAAGGCGATCTCGACGGTGTGGAAGTCCTTGAGGCGGGCGAGTTGGGCCGGGGTGCGGGCCACTTCGAGGACGCCGCCCCGGTGGATGTCCGCGTCGATGTTCTCCTCGGCGGCTACCCGGACGACCTCGTCGACGGTGTCGTTCATCGCCCGCTGGAGGCGGACGGCGGCGTCGTGGCCGTGGAGTTTCGCGTAGCGGTCGCGGCCGGCGATGCCGTTGTAGAGCCAGCCGCCGTTGCGTCCGGAAGCGCCGTATCCGCAGAACTTGGCTTCCAGGACGGTGATGTTGAGGAAGGGGACGGCCTTCTTGAGGTAGTACGCCGTCCAGAGCCCCGTGTATCCGCCGCCGACGATGCAGACGTCGGCGGTGCTGTCGCCGGGCAGGGGTTCGCGGGGGATCGGGGTGCCCTGGTTCGCGTACCAGAAGGATATGCCGCCGTTGACGGTGTTCATGTTGCCCCTGCTTGTCCGGGTGGCTGCGTGGCTGTTGTGGCGGGACGTTACTGGGCGGGGGCGGGTTTCGTCTCGTCGTGGGTGCGTGTCAGCGGGTAGCAGGCGAGGCCGATGAGGGCGGCGGTGAAGTGGCCTACGTCGGTGAAGGTGGCGCCGGTGACGAGGGGGACGCCGTAGATGACGAGGACGGCGAAGAGGTAGACGTACCGCCAGGGGCGGACGACGTAGTAGGTGAGGACGGCGACGACACCGGCGAGGGCGTAACTGACGCCGACGTCCAGGGTGTTGACGGCGGTCGCGGGTGCGTGGCCGTGCCGGATGGCCCAGGCGAGGACGCCTTCGCTGACGAGGGTGGCGAGGACGTGGGCGGAGGCGGCGACGACGAGCCAGCGCAGGGTGCCGAGGCGGCGTTCGGCGGGGGCGTGGAAGACGGTGTAGAGGACGGCGTACGGGAGCCATTTTCCGCCGTCGATCCAGAAGGCGCTGCTGATGAGGACGCGGACGGGGTTCTGGGAGAGTTCGTGGATGTTGGTGGACCGCTGGCGGAGGAAGTCCTCCTCGAAGTCGGGTGACATCTGGTGGACGATGACCGTGGTGACGAAGAGGGCGGTCAGCCAGATGTAGGTGCCTGGGGCGCTGCGGATCCATGAGCCTGCGCTGCGGAGCCACGCGGCGGGTGCGGGGCGGGGCCGTGTGGGCGGGGCGGGGTGGCTCGGGGTCATAGCCGATTGACGCACGCTCCTAGGATCGGCGGCGTGATTGACATTCCGGATGCCCTGATCGCCACACAGTCCACGTACAACGGTGAGGCGGGGCGGGCGTTCGTCGCCGCGCTGCCGGGGATGGCGGCGGATTTCCTGGAACGGTGGGGGCTGCGGCCGGACGGTGGTTCGCTGTACGGGGTGTGCGCGCTGGTCCTTCCGGTGGTGCGGGTGGCGGACGGGCGCCGGGCGGCGCTGAAGCTGCAGCCGGTGGACGAGGAGACGGTGGGGGAGCCGGTCGCGCTGCGGGTATGGGGTGAGGCGTCGGCGGGTGCGGTGGAGCTGCTGGAGCACGATGCGGCGACGGGGACGATGCTGCTGGAGCGGTTGGACGGGGAGCGTGCGTTGTCGGGGGTGGCGGACGCGCGGGAGGCGGTGCGGGTTGTCGCGGAGCTGCTGGCGGGGCTGACGGCGGTGCGGGTTCCGGAGGGGTGCGGTCTGCGGGGGCTGGGGGACGTGGCGGCGCGGATGCTGGGGGCGGCGCCCGGGGTGGCGGGGGCGTTGGCGGACGAGGGGGAGCGGCGGCTGGTGCTGGACTGTGCGGCGGCGGTGCGGGAGGTGGCGGGGGAGCCGGGGGACCGGTTGCTGCACTGGGATCTGCATTTCGGCAACGTGCTGGCGGGGCGGGGCGCGCGCTGGGTGGCGATCGATCCGAAGCCGTTGGCCGGCGATCCGGGGTTCGAGTTGCTGCCTGCGTTGGCCGACCGGTTCGACGCGGCGGACGTGGTGGGGCGGTTCGATCTGCTGACGGGGGTGCTGGGGCTGGACCGGGGGCGGGCGCGGGCGTGGACGCTGGGGCGGGTGCTGCAGAACGCGTGCTGGGACACGGAGGAGGGCGGGCGGCGGCTGGCGCCGGCGCACGCGGAGGTGGCGCGGCGGTTGCTGGGCCGGGGGTAGGGGACGGACCGGTGCTGTTTACGCTGCCCTCATGATTCGTACCGCTACCGCCGCCGACGTCCCCGCCATCCACGCGATGGTCCGTGAACTGGCCGATTACGAGAAGGCGCTGGACGAGGCGAGGGCCACTGAGGAGCAGCTGCGTGAGGCGCTGTTCGGTGAGCGGCCTGCCGCGTACGCGCACATCGCCGTGTCGGACGAGGACGGTGCGGTGGTCGGTTTCGCTCTGTGGTTCCTGAATTTCTCGACGTGGCGCGGGGTGCACGGGATCTATCTGGAGGATCTGTACGTGCGTCCCGATCGGCGCGGCGGCGGGTACGGGAAGGCGTTGCTGACGGAGCTGGCGCGCATCTGTGTGGAGCGTGGTTACGAGCGTCTGGAGTGGTCGGTGCTGGACTGGAATGCCCCGTCCATCGCCTTCTACGAGTCGCTGGGTGCGCGGCCGCAGGACGAGTGGACGGTGTACCGGCTGACGGACGGGGCGTTGGCGGAGCTCGGCCGTTGACGTTCGACGTTCGGCGGTCTGCGGTCTGCGGTCTGCGGTCTGCGGTCTGCGGTCTGCGGTCGGGATCAGGGGATCAGTACGACTTTGCCGGTTGTGCCGCGGGTTTCCAGGGCGCGGTGGGCGGCGGCTGCTTCGGCGAGCGGGTAGCGCTGGACGGCGGGCCGCAGTCGGCCGGCTGCGGCTTCGGCGAGTGCGCGGGTTTCGAGGGCGCGCAGGCCGCCGCCCCGTTGGATCATGGCCGGGCCGAGGACGCTCTCGGACGTGATGGCGCGGGTGGCGAGTTCGTCGGCGGTGAAGGTGAGCGGGCCGCCGTCGTGGAGGCCGCCGCCGGACCAGCCGTGGACGACGTGGTGTCCGCCCTTGCCGAGGAGGTCGACGGCGGCGCGGGCGGTGGTGGAGCCGACGGAGTCGTACACGACGGTGGCGCGGCGGCCGAGGGCGTCGAGGTACAGGCGGACGCGGCGCGGCCAGTCGGGGAGGGTGTAGTCGACGGCGAGGTCGGCCCCGTTGGCGTGGACGAGGGCGACCTTGGCGGGGCCGCCGGCGAGGCCGATGACGGTGGCCCCGGCGTTCTTGGCGTACTGCACGAGCAGGGTGCCGATGCCGCCGGCGGCCGCGGTGACGAGGACGACGGAGTCCGGGCCGAGCGGGGTGAAGCCGAGGATGCCGAGGGTGGTGCGCCCGGTGCCGATCATGGCGACGGCTTCGGCGTAGTCGAGGCCTTCGGGTATCGGGTGGAGCTTGTCGGCTTCGGTGACGGTGAGTTCGGCGTAGCCGCCGGGGACGGTGCCGATGTGGGCGACGACGTGCCGGCCGAGCCAGGCGGGGTCGGTGCCTTCGCCGAGTGATTCGACGGTGCCGGCGACTTCGCGGCCGGGGACGGTCGGCAGGGCGACGGGGGCGGGGTACGGCCCGGCCATGCCTTCGCGCAGGGCGGTGTCGAGGAGGTGGACGCCGGCGGCCCGTACGGCGATGCGGACCTGGCCGGCACCGGGGACGGGGTCGTCGGTCCTCTCGTAGGTGAGGTTCTCTGCGGGGCCGAAGGTGTGGAGGCGGACGGCGTGCATGGCGGGCTCCCCGGGCGTAGGTCTCGGTGACCCCGTCACCCTCCTTCCTCAAGCGCCCTTGAGGTCAAGGGGCGTGGTGGACGGGGCGGGGTGTGCGGTGGTGCCGAGGGCGAGCAGGGCCGCTTCGATGCCGCTGGTGAAGGACACCTCGCTGAGGAGGCCGGGGGCCGCGACCTGGTCGCCGGCGAGGTAGATGCCGTTGCCGCGGTCGATGGCGGGGCGGTCGCGCCAGGTGGTGCCGGGGTGGTCGACTGCGCCGGTGCGGCCCGAGGCGAGGGCGTCGCGGCGCCATACGGTCCGGTCGCGCCAGCCCGGGAGGCCCAGGTCGAGGAGGTCCTCAGCGCGGGCGGTGCCGGTGGCCCGGGTCTCGTCGGGGGCGACGGGGAACTGGCCTTGGACGAGTTGCTCGCCGGCGGGGGCGAGGGTGCGGTCCTGGGCGGTGAAGCGTTCGATCCAGCCGGGGGCGTCGAGGTCGGAGACGGCGAACGCGTCGCCGCGGCGGGTGCGCAGGGCGAGGTCGACGAGGGCGGTGCGGCCGGAGGCCCAGGTCAGTGCGGGGTCGCCGAGGAGGGCTCGGGCGGCGTCGAGGGAGGTGGCGACGACGACGGGGCCGGTGCGGGCGAGGGTGTCGAGGGTGGCGGTGTCGATGCGGGACGCGGTCTCGATGCGGACGCCGAGGTTCCAGGCGCGGGATGCCATCCGGTCGACGATCCGGTCCCAGCCGCCGACGGGGTAGCGGGCCTCGGGCGGCAGGGCGCCGGCGCGGTGGAGGCGTTCCTGGACGAAGGCGGCGGAGAGGCTGCCGGGGTCGTGGTGGTAGAGCGCGACGGCGGCGTAGTGCGCGGCGGCACGGGCGCCTTCCTCGCCGATCTGTGCGGTGGCCCAGCTGCGGAAGTCGGTGTCTACGGGGGCGTGGGTGGCGTTGCGGCGGCTGAGGCGCAGTACGGCGAGGGGCGGGGTGCGGCGCAGGGTGCCGTGGTGGCGGAAGCGGAGCCGGGTGGCTTCGAGGGGTGGCACGGTGACGGTGGGGCCGAGGAGGTTGCGCCGGTCGAGCCACGTCCAGTGCGGGCCGTGGCGGTAGAGGGCGTGCGGGCCGTCGTTGGTGCGGTAGTGGCCGTCGGCGGTCCTGGCCCGGCCGCCGAGGGTGTGGTGGGCCTCGTGGACGGTCACCAGGGCGCCGGACTCGGCTGCGGTGATGGCTGCGGTGAATCCGGCGAGGCCGCCGCCGACGACGTGGATGCGCTGCATGGTCCCGGTCTCCTTCGTCTTCGTTGAAGGTGTGTCTGGTCATGGGACGGGTGGCGGGGGCCCGGATGTGACATCGGCGGCGGGCGTTGTCAGTGGTGTGCGTCACGATGGGGGCATGGTGCGCAGCGGCGGTAGCGGTGGCGGTACGGGCAGGGGCGGCAGGGGCGGGGTCGCCGAGGCGCGGCGGCCGGAGGTGCGCCTGCCGCCGTTGGTGGCGTACGAGGGCGGTGGACTGGAGCCGGACGGGGACTACGACAGCGTGCGGTTCGACTCCGTGGACCTGGCGGACGAGTCCGGTCCCGGCGCGCGTTTCATGGACTGCGCTCTCGACGGCTGCGCCCTGGACCGTACGGAGCTGGTCAGGGCCCGGTTCATCGACTCGGTGCTGACGGGGGTGCGGGGCGTGGGCACCGATCTCGCGGGGGTGTCGTTGCGGGACGTGGAGATCGTGGACGCCCGCCTGGGCGGGGTGCAGATGCACGGTGCGGTGCTGGAGCGGGTCCTGATCAGGGGCGGGAAGATCGACTACCTGAATCTGCGGAAGGCCCGGCTGAAGGACGTGGTGTTCGAGGGGTGCGTGCTGTCGGAGCCGGATTTCGGGGGTGCGCAGCTGACCCGGGTGGAGTTCCGGGACTGCGTGCTCAAGCGGGCCGATTTCAGCGCGGCACGGATGGAGTCGGTGGATCTGCGGACGGTCGCGGAGCTGGACATCGCGCGGGGCGTGGAGCGGCTGGCCGGTGCGGTGATCAGCCCGGTGCAGCTGATGGAGCTGGCTCCGGCGTTCGCGGCACAGATCGGGGTGCGGGTGGAGGCGTGAAGGGGCCGCGCCGAGCGCCCCGGGGGCAAGCTCAGGTCAGAGGCGAGGGAAGCGGGCCTGGAGGTCCCAGATCGTGGGGTTGTCGGCGAGCCCCTCGTGCATGTCGGCGAGGTCGGCGATCAGGTCGTGCAGGAAGTCGCGGGCCTCGCGGCGCAGCAGGGAGTGGCTGAAGGTGAGCGGTGCTTCCTCGGCGGGCATCCAGTCGGCCTCGACGTCGACCCAGCCGAAGCGGCGCTCGAAGAGCATGCGGTCGGAGGACTCGGTGAAGTCGAGTTCGGCGAACTGGCGGCGGTGCGAGCGGTTGCCGCGGGGGTCCTGGTCGACCTGTTCGACGATGTCGCACAGGGCCCAGGCGAAGTCGAGTACCGGCACCCATCCCCAGGCTGTGGATACTTCGCGGTCCTCCTTGGTGTCCGCGAGGTAGACGTCCCCGGAGAACAGATCGTGGCGCAGGGCGTGGACGTCCGCTCGGCGGTAGTCGGTCTGCGGGGGATCGGGGAAGCGTCGGGAGAGGGAGTAGCCGATGTCGAGCACGGTTCGATGGTGTCATGCCCGGCGTGCCGGTCCCGCACCAGCGGATGCGGGACCGGCGGACGGGACGCGTGGGGGCCTCAGGGCAGGAGCCGTTGCTCCTTGGCCACGGAGACGGCGCCGGCGCGGGTGTCGACGCCGAGCTTGTCGTAGATGCGGCCGAGGTGGGTCTTGACGGTGGCCTCGCTGATGAAGAGGGCGCGGGCGATGTCGCGGTTGCCGAGGCCCTGGGAGAGCTGGCCCAGGATGTCGCGTTCGCGGTCGGTGAGGGTGGGCTGCGGGGTGCGCATGCGGGCCATGACGCGGCTGGCGACGGGCGGGGACAGGGTGGTGCGGCCCTCGGCGGCGGAGCGGATCGCGGCGAAGAGCTCCTCGGGGCGTTCGGCCTTCAGCAGATAGCCGGTGGCGCCCGCCTCGATGGCACGGGTGATGTCGGCGTCGGTGTCGTACGTGGTGAGGACGAGGACGTGGGCGCCTTCGGTGCCCGCCACGATGCGGCGGGTCGCCTCGACGCCGTCGATGCCCTCGCCCAGCTGGAGGTCCATCAGGACGACGTCGGGGGTGAGCCTGGCGGCGAGGGCGACGGCTTCCTCGCCGCTGCCGGCCTCGCCGACGACCTCGATGTCGGGTTCGCTGCCGAGGAGGGCGAGGAGTCCGGCGCGTACGACCGCGTGGTCGTCGCAGAGCAGGATCCGGATGGTCGGGTGCGCGGCGGTCATGCGGGGTCCTGTGGGGTGAGGGGGCCGGCGGGGCGGGCGGGTGCGTCGGTGAGGGGCACGGTGGCGGTCACCACGGTGCCCTCGCCGGGTGCGGACTCGATGGTCAGGGTGCCGCCGAGCTGCCGGAGCCGGGCGCGCATCGCGGGCAGTCCGTGGCCGCGTACCCCGCCCGGTGGGCCCGGGCCGGCGGCGGGGGTGAAGCCGTGGCCGTTGTCGGCGATGTCGAGGACGGTCCGGTCGTCGAGGTGGGTGAGGGTCAGGGCGGCCTCGGTGGCGCCCGCGTGCTCGGTCACGTTGGCGAGGGCGCCCTGGGCGATGCGCAGCAGTGCGGACTGCGCGCGGTCGGGCAGGGCGGAGTGCGGTGTGCCCTCGACATGGCAGCGGACGGTGAGCCGGCCCTCGGCCTGCGCGGTCTCGCGGGCGGCGAGGGCGTGCAGCGCCGCCTCCAGGCCGCCGCCCTCGGCGAGGTCGGCGGGGGCCAGGTCGTGGACGAAGCGGCGGGCCTCGGCGAGGTTGCGCTCGGCGATTCCCGTGGCGGTACGGACGTGGCGGCGGGCCGTCGCCGGGTCGGCGTCCCAGGTGCGGTCGGCGGCCTGGAGCAGCATCTGCTGGCTGGACAGGCCCTGGGCCAGGGTGTCGTGGATCTCCATCGAGAGCCGTTGGCGTTCGGCGAGGGTGCCTTCGCGCCGTTCGGTGGCGGCCAGCTCGCGGCGGGTGCGCAGGAGGTCGTCGATCAGTTCGGCCTGGCGTTCGGCCTGGCGCTGCATATGGACGAAGACGGCGGTCGCGACGGCGGCGACGGCAGGCGGGGCGAGGATCAGGTTCGGGTCGAAGCCGTCGGCCAGCCGCAGCTGTGCGGCGACGACGAACAGGGTCAGCAGGGCGACGAGCGCGAGCGCGGCACGCGGCGGCAGGATGCGCAGCCCGGTGTAGAAGAGCGGGACCGCGCACCAGGCGAAGCTCGGCGCGAGGACGACGAGCACCATCCACACGGCGACCAGCGCCCCGAGCCAGACGAGGCTCCGCGGTGTCGGCCGGGAGCCGAGGACCGGGCCGAGCACGTACAGAGCGGCCAGGGCGACGGACAGGCCGATGATCCACGGGGTGCGCGTCTCGCCCGGGTGCCGCAGCAGGAACCGGGTCAGCGAGGCGCCCAGCAGCAGGAAGAACGCGGCGTGCATGAGCAGGGCCAGAGCGCGCGTGCCGGGGTCGTCGGCCTGCCCGGCGCTCCGTACGGACCGGCTTCGCTGCTCCACCCGCCAACCCCCTGCTCCCGACCGCGGCCCGCTGCTGACCTGCGCGGACATTTCATCGTCGCCCCAAAAGGTCACCCTCGCATCAACCGATCGGCCGATGGGGCCGTCAGCCGTCCCGCGCGCGGCGTCGAGCCGGTACGACGACCGTGCGGGCCCGGAACCGGCCCAAGGATGGAACACAGAACGCAGGAACCACCCACTGCCACCGCTGAGGAGCTCACCATGAAGAAGATGTCGCTGCGCACCCGTGTCCTGACCGGTGCCGTCGCCGCCGGCGCCCTCGGGGCCGGCACCTTCGGCGCCATGTCCGCGAACGCCTCCACCCCCGCTGCCGCGCCCGCCACCACCGTCAAGGCCGACACCGCGAACCGGAACCTCCAGCAGTCCACGCACCTGACCGTGGACGCCGCGTCGAAGGCCGCGCAGGCCGCGCTCGACGCCGCGGAGAAGGAGAACCAGCGCGTCGCAGTCTCCGTCGTCGACCGCAACGGCAACACCATCCTGACGCTGCGCGGCGACGGTTCCGGCCCGCAGGCGTACGAGTCCGCCGAGAAGAAGGCGTACACCGCCGTGTCGTGGAACGCCCCCACCTCCGAGCTCGCCGGGCGGCTCGCCCAGGCCCCGAACCTGAAGGACATCCCTGGCACCCTGTTCCTCGCGGGCGGCGCCCCGGTGCAGGTCAAGGGTGCCCCGGTGGCGGGCATCGGCGTGGCCGGCGCCCCCAGCGGCGACCTCGACGAGAAGTTCGCCCGGGCCGGCGTCGCCGCCCTCGCGAAGTAGCCGGACAGTCGCACCGACCCACGGGAGACGGACATGAACGCCCTCGATCAGCAGCTGCTCGACGCCGCACGCACCGGCGACACCGATTCCGTGCGGTCCGCGGTCGCGGCCGGTGCCCGGGTGGACGCCCGCGACGAGGAGCTGCGCACCCCGCTGCTCCTGGCCGTCCACGGCGGCCATGCGGAGGCCGCGCGGCTGCTCGTCGAGGCGGGCGCGGACCCCGACGCGCAGGACAGCCGCGAGGAGAGCCCCTGGCTGGCCACGGGTGTCACGGGCAGCGTCGAGATGCTTCACGTCCTGCTGCCCGCCGGGCCGGACCTGAAGCTCCGCAACCGGTTCGGCGGCATCGCGCTGATCCCGGCGAGCGAGCGGGGCCACGTCGCCTACGTACGGGAGCTGCTCCGGCTCACCGACATCGACGTCGACCACGTCAACCGGCTGGGCTGGACGGCCCTGCTGGAAGCGGTGATCCTCGGCGACGGCGGCCCGGCGCACCAGGAGATCGTCGAACTGCTGCTGGCCGCCGGGGCGACGCCGGGGCTGCCGGACGGCGACGGTGTGACGGCGCTCGCGCACGCGGAACGCCGCGGCTTCGCGGAGATCGCGGCGCTGCTGCGGGACGCCCGGACGGAGCGGAACACCCCGGCCACCCCGGACGCGCGGGAAACCCCGGCCACCCCGCACGCGCGGGAAACGGCCACCCCGCATGCGCGGGAAACCCCGGCCACCCCGGACGCGTGGGACACCCGAAAGGCCGGGGGCACCAGGTGACAGCCCGCCGCGTGGTGTCGGCGCTCGCGGCGCTGGCCGCCGCGGCGGTGCTCGCCGGCTGTGCCACGGAGGCCACGGGCACACCGGACGGGGGCGCGGCCGCGAAGAGCCCGGCGGGCACCCCGTCCGCGCAGGCCCCCGCCGGGACCACCCCCGACGGCACGCTGCTCGTCGCCGACTTCGGCGGTGACACCGTGACGTTCGTCGATCCGGAGCGCGGCGCCTTCGACCGGGTCGAGGTCGGCACCGCGCCCTACGGTCTGGTGGTCGGGGCGGACGGCCGGGCCTGGGTGGCCACCGCCGAGGGCGTCGCCGTCGTCGACGTGCCGACCCGCACCCGGCAGGCCCGCATCCCGTACGAGACGGAGACCGGCCCCGTCACCACGGGTGAGTACCGCGGCGGGGGCATGGGCATCGCCCTCGCCCCCGACGGCCGGCACGTCTACGTCGGCGTCAACGTGCCCGGCGCCGACGGGGTGCTGGAGGTGATCGACACGGATTCCCGTGAGGTCACCGACACCGTCCCGGTCGGCCGGCGCCCCTTCGACGTGGACGTCTCGCGCGACGGCGCCGAGGTGTACGCCACCGGCCACGACTCCTTCGACGTGACGTCCGTCCGTACGGACACGCTGCGCACCCGGCGCATGGAGGTGGCCCCGTACGGCACCGAGGGCGGTCTCGGGTCCTGGCTGAAGCCGCACTACGCGGTCGTCCGCCCCGGGGACGGGAAGCTGCTGCTGCCGTTCGAGGGCGAGCGGCTGGCCGTGCTCGACCCGCGCACCGGCAAGGTCAAGGTCGAGCCGATGACGGCCGGCACCCACCAGCACGGCGCCACCCTGGCCCCCGACGGCACGCTGCTCGTCGTCGGTACCGGCCCGATCGCATCGGACGACGAGGAAGCGTCGCTGACCGTGCGCGGGCCGGACGGCACCGAGCGCGTCATCGGGCTGGACGGTCCGCACGAGGACGTGGCGGTGTCGCGGGACGGCCGCACGGCGTACGTCACCGGTGGCTTCACCCGGGACGGCTACTGGAACGGCATCACCGTCGTGGACCTGTCCGGGAGGACGCCCCCGGTCCGGCTGGCGGCGGGAGAGCGGCCGCTGGGCATCGCGGTGCTCTGACGGGCTGGAGGTACGGGGGTGGACCGGTCGGCCCCCGTAACCCGACATTCCGCACATAGGATCACCGGTGTGGATCAGCGAACTCCGGCACACACACCCCGCAGGGCTGGGGCCGCCGCCCTGCTGCTCGCCCTCGCCGTCCTCGCCCCCGCCTGCACTGCCGGGAGTGGCGGGGTGGAGGGCAAGCCGGGTGCCTCCGGTGTGCGCGACCCGTACTTCCCGAAGCTCGGCAACGGCGGCTACGACGTCACGCACTACGACCTCACGCTCGACGTCGACCCGGACGAGCAGAAGCTGCGCGGGACCGTCGAGATCACCGCGCGGGCCACTCAGGACCTGAGCTCGTTCAACCTCGACCTGGCCGGTCTGACCGTGGACTCGGCGACGGTGGAGGGGCGTCCCGCCGCCGTCAACCGGGCGGGCGACGAGCTGACGCTGCGTACGGAGGCGAAGGTCGAGGACCGGCTCCACAAGGGTGAGACGTTCCGTACGGTCGTTCACTACTCCGGCTCCCCGCGGACCATCACTGATGCGGACGGCTCCGAGGAGGGCTGGCTGCCGACCGACGACGGCGCGCTCGCCCTCGGTGAGCCGACGGGCTCGATGGCGTGGTTCCCGGGCAATCACCACCCGAGCGACAAGGCCTCGTACGACCTGGAGGTCACCGTCCCCAAGGGCCTGACGGCGGTCTCCAACGGGGTGCCGGCCGGTCCCGCGACGACGGCGGGAGACCGCACCACGTTCCGCTGGCACACCGCCGAACCGATGGCGAGCTACCTCGCGACCCTGGCCGTCGGCCGGTTCACCACGAAGACGTCCACGATGCCGGGCGGCATCACGGTGTTCACCGCCGTGGACCCGGAGTCGGCGAAGGCGAGCGCGCGGACGCTGGCCCGGGTCCCCGAGGTGGTGGCGTGGGAGGCGGAGCACTTCGGCCCCTACCCGTTCTCGGCGACGGGCGCGATCGTCGAGCGTGAGAGGGACTCCGGCTACGCGCTGGAGACGCAGAACCGGCCGGTCTTCCCCGGCCCGCCGAGTGTCGGCCTGCTCGTCCACGAGATGGCGCACCAGTGGTTCGGCGACTCGGTCACGCCCGAGACCTGGCGTGACATGTGGCTCAACGAGGGTCTGGCGACGTACGCGGAGTGGCTGTGGGAGGAGGAGAAGCAGGACACCCCGGCCCAGGACTCCTTCGACGAGGCCTACGAGGACGAGGACAACTGGGCGTTCCCGCCCGCCGATCCGCCGAACGCCAAAAGCATCTCCGCGCAGCCCGTGTACGGGCGCGGAGCCATGGTGATCCACAAGATCCGCGAGGTGGTCGACGACGACGAGGAGTTCTTCGCGCTGCTCACCGGCTGGACGAAGACGCACCGGCACGGCAACGCCTCGACGAAGGACTTCACCGCCTACGTGGAGAAGGCGACCGGGGAGGATCTGTCGGAGCTGTGGCAGGACTGGCTGTACGGCAGGAGCCGGCCGGCCGCGGACGGCTGACCGGCTCCTTGGGCAACGCGGTGGTGGCTACTTCACGTTGACGCCGGTCCAGGCGGCGTCGACCGAGGCGAGCTCGGCACTGTCCGCGCCGTACAGGTCGGTCGCCGCCTTCTCGGTGGCGACGCGGGAGGCCGCGTAGTCGGTGGTCGACGTCATGTACTCGGAGAGGGCCTTGTACCAGATCTGGACGGCCTTGTCCCGGCCGATGCCGGTGACGGTGGAGCCGTCGGAGGTCGGGGAGTCGTAGTCGACGCCGTTGATGGTCTTCGCGCCGCTGCCCTCGGCCAGCAGGTAGAAGAAGTGGTTGGCGACACCGGAGGAGTAGTGCACGTCCTGGTCACCGACGCTGCTGTCCCAGTAGTCGGCCGAGCCGCCGTCCTTGCTGGGCTCGTCCATGTAACGCAGCGGGGTGCCGTCGCCGTTGATGTCGATCTTCTCGCCGATGAGGTAGTCGCCGACGTCGGTGGCGTTGTCGGCGAAGAACTCCACGGACGTGCCGAAGATGTCGCTGGTCGCCTCGTTGAGGCCGCCGGACTCCCCGGCGTAGTCGAGGTTGGCCGTGGCGGCGGTCAGGCCGTGGCTCATCTCGTGGCCGGCGACGTCGAGGCCGGTGAGGGCGGACTTGTTGTCGGCCCCGTCGCCGTAGGTCATGCAGAAGCAGCTGTCGTCCCAGAACGCGTTGACGTACGCGTCGCCGTAGTGGACCCGGGAGTAGGCGGCCTTGCCGTCACCGGCGATGCCGTCGCGGCCGAGGGCCGACTTGTAGAAGTCCCAGGTCATCGCGGCGCCGTAGTGGGCGTCGACCGCGGCGGTCTGGCGGTCGTTGCCGGTGCCGTCGCCCCAGGTGTCGTCGTCGTCGGTGACGAGGTCGCCGGTGCCGCTCTCGCCCTGGTTGAGGTCGTACGTCTTGTGGCCGCCGCGGTCGCCGTCGGTCAGCTCGAAGCCGGAACCGGAGGCGGTGGTGGAGATGTCGACCGTGCCGCTGTACTGGCTGTTGCCGACGCCGGCCGTCTCGACGGCCTCGTAGCTGTGGAGCTGCTTGCCGGTGGTGGCGTCCGTGATGATGTGCAGCCGGCTCGGGGTGCCGTCCTTCTGCACGCCGGTCTTCACGGTCTCGAAGGCGAGGACGGGCGTGGTGCCGCGCGCCCAGATCACCTTGCGGGCGCTCGCCAACGTCTTGATCTCCGCCGTCGTGGACGGCACGGATATGCGGGCCTTCGTCGCCTTGGTGACGCCCTTGAGCTTGCCGCTGCTCGCGGTGTGGGTGACGAGGTCGCCGCCGAGGACGGGCAGACCGGCGTAGGTGCGCTCGTAGCGGGTGTGGACCGTGCCGTTGGCGTCCTTGATCACATCACGGACGATCAGTTTCTCCTGGGCGCCGAGCCCCAGTGAGCCGGCGGCCGAAGTGGCTTCGGTCTGTGCCGACTTGATGGCGCTCGTGCGCGCGGAGGCGCTGTTGAAGGCGGGCGAGGTGGTGCGGGGAGAAGCGGAGGCGCCGCCGGAGGTGCTCGTGTCGGCGTTCGCCGCACCGGTCTGCACTCCGACGACGACCATCGCGGCCACGGCGGCCAGGGCTGCGGCGCGACGGGTGTTCATGTGGGGGGTCATGCGTTCTCCGTTGCTCGTTCCGTGGGGGGTTACGAGCGGAGAGCGTGCCACCGAATGACCGGCTTTGACGGTGTACCAACAATTACCTCACAATTCTTTGACCAGTTCTTGTCCGACTGGGATGCGTTCGTGTTCGTTATCCGGCGGACTTCCATCAGTTGGACAACGCCGCGTGGCGGTCCCGCTGTTGGGTGCGTTCAGTGGTATGCGGACATGCGGGAGCCCCCGGCCGCAGGACGTTCGGCCGGGGGCTCGCGTGAAGGCAGGTGGAGCGGAGCGTCAGAGGTTGACGCCGAAGTCCTGCGCGATGCCGCGCAGACCCGAGGCGTAACCCTGGCCCACCGCGCGGAACTTCCACTCGGCGCCGTTGCGGTACAGCTCGCCGAAGACCATGGCGGTCTCGGTGGCGGCGTCCTCGCTCAGGTCGTAGCGCGCGATCTCGGCGCCGCCGGCCTGGTTGAGGATGCGGATGTAGGCGTTCCGCACCTGGCCGAAGTTCTGGCTGCGGGTCTCGGCGTCGTAGATCGACACCGGGAAGACGATCTTGTCGATGTCGGCCGGCAGGCCCGCCAGGTTGACGTTGATCTGCTCGTCGTCGCCCTCGCCCTCACCCGTGACGTTGTCACCGGTGTGCACGATGGTCTGGTCCGGCGTCGCCTTGTTGTTGAAGAAGACGAAGTGCGCGTCGGAGAAGACCTTCCCCGCGGTGTTGACCGCGATCGCGGAGGCGTCGAGGTCGAAGTCGGTACCGGTGGTGGTACGGACGTCCCAGCCGAGGCCGACCGTGACGGCGGTGAGGCCGGGGGCCTCCTTGGTGAGGGAGACGTTGCCGCCCTTGGACAGGCTTACTGCCATGGGAAGTCCCTTTCATCTGTCGTGTGCGGGCTTCGTGCCATCACGAAGCTACCGTCACAGTCCATAACGCAGGCGGGGCACCGTGAGGTTCCTTCCGCCTTTACTTTCTTTACCGAACTGATGACGCGGTGCGGCAGACGGATGAAGGCGTGCGCCAAAAGAAGGTGACGAACCCCCCGCGGGACGGGGAACATGGGTGTCATGTCCGGGCCCTATGTCATCCGCGGTGCGGTCTCCCTGCCGGAGGCCGAGCTCATGTGGCGTTTCTCGCGGTCCTCCGGGCCCGGCGGGCAACACGTCAACACCAGCGACTCCCAGGTGGAGCTGCGCTTCGACCTCGCTGCGACCGAGTCGCTGCCCGAGGTCTGGAAGGAGCGCGCGCTGGAGCGGCTGGCGAGCAGGCTGGTCAACGGCGTCGTGTCGGTCCGCTCCTCGGAGCACCGCTCGCAGTGGCGCAACCGCGAGACGGCCGCCGTGCGGCTCACGGCCCTGCTGGCCGAGGCCACGGCGCCGCCGCCCAAGCCACGTGTGAAGCGCAAGATCCCGCGCGGGATCAACGAACGCCGGCTGCGTGAGAAGAAGCAGCGCGGCGACACCAAGCGGGGCCGCTCCGGCCGCGACTGGTAGACCGCCGCGGCCCCCGGCGGGGCCGCGGCCGTGGCGGCCGGGGGCTCCCGGCCGGGCTTCCGCGCCCCGTCAGCCCAGCTGCCGGTAACGCCCGCGGAAGTACGTCAGCGGGCTGCCGTCACCGCTCGGCAGCTGCGCCCCGAGCACCCGGCCGATCACCAGCGTGTGGTCGCCGGCCGTGATCCGCTGCTCCGTGCGGCACTCCAGCGTCGCGAGCGCGCCCCCGATCAGGGGTGCGCCGGTGACCTCCCCCCGTACGTAGGGGATGTCCTCGAAGAGCAGCCGGTCGCTGATCCGGCCCTTCATGGCGAACCGTCCGGCGATGTGCCGCTGGCTCTCCGCCAGCACGGAGACGGCCCACAGCGGCTGTTCCGCCAGCAGGTCGTCCATCCGGGAGTCGTTGCGCAGGCTCACCATGACCAGCGGCGGGTCGAGTGACACCGACATGAAGGCGGTCGCGGTCATCCCCACGTCCTCGCCGCGGCCGTGCTCGTCGAGCGGGGGCTCCTGTGCGGTGATCAGGACCACTCCGGCTGCCAGCCGGGTGAGGGCGCCGCGGAACTCGTCGTTGCTCACCCCCTCAGCATGGGGGACGGCTTCGGTACGCGGGGTGGGAGGCTTCGTCTGCAACACACCGGGAACGCTAGCCGCGTACGGTGGGCCCCCGCATCGGGCCAGGGGACCAGCCAGGTCCTAGGACCTGCCCGTCCGCCGCCTGTCCGGGGCCCGCGGTGCCGGGGATTTGCGTTTTGCGTTCAAGAAAAGGACGGACCACTGAGAGGTGGCATTTGAGACCCTTCACCATCTGTTGTGACTTGAGTCACAGAGCGCAATATTTGTTGACCCTGTGTACCGGGTGCACAGCTCACTGTGATTCAGTGGCCGTGACACTGCAGTAAGTACGTCTAGTGCGTCGATATGAAATCTGGAGTGCTGTCGAGGTCTCGGGGAGTGCGAGCGATGGAGGCCGAGTCGGAGCCGTACGTCCGTCTTGCGACGATGCGGCAACTGCATCAGGCCGTGGCCGATCTCAACACGGCGCGGAGCCTGGCCGACACACTGCAGACCGTCGCCGACGGAATCGTCGCCGGTCTCGGGTACGAGCTTGCCTGCGTCAACCTCGTCCGTCCCGACGGTGATCTCGTCGTCGCCGCCTTCGCGGGCAACAGCGCCGCCGAGGCCCTGATCACCGGCCGCGTCGGCTCCCGTGCCTCCTGGGAGCGCCGGCTGGCCATGGGCGAGACATGGGATGAACTCCGCTTCATACCCCATACCGACGGCTGGATCCTCCTCGATGACGACGTCCCCCAGTGGCACACCGAGGGCCCGGAACCCCGCTTCGAGGACGAGTGGCACCCGCAGGACCGGCTCTACGCCCCTATGTACGCCTCGGGCGGAGGACTGGACCTCCTCGGTGTGATATCCGTCGACCGCCCCCGCAACGGCCGCCGGCCCGGCGCCTGGGGCCGTGAGGCGCTCCAGATGTACGCCTCCCAGTCGGCCATTGCGATCAGCAACGCCAGGCTCCGAGCAAACATGCAGCGCGCCCTGGTCCGCCTGGAGCGCGAACAGCAGGCGCTGCGGGCCAGCGAGGAGTCCTTCCGCCAGGCCTTCGAGTACGCCCCCAGCGGCATGGCCATCGCGGAGATGGGCGGCGACCAGCACGGCAGGCTGCTGCGCACCAACGACGCCCTGTGCCGTCTGCTGGGCCGTCCCGCCTCGGTGCTGCGCCGCTACTCCTTCGCGGACCTGGTCCACCCGGAGGACATCGGCACCCTGCTGCGTACCTCCGCCGAGGGCGGCCGTGCGGAACTGCGGCTGGGCCGCCGGGACGGCACGTATCTGTGGGTCTCGCTGCGCAACTCCGTCGTCGCGGACACCGCGGACGGCCCGCGCTTCCTCCTCACGCACGTGGAGGACATAGAGGAGCGCAAGCGGCACGAGCTGAACCTCGCGCACCGCGCCTCCCACGACGCCCTGACCGGGCTGCCCAACAGCGCGGAGCTGCGGGCCCGGCTCAGCGCCCGGCTGTGCGAGCGCCCGCACTCGGTGGCGTCCACCGACGTGCAGGCGCTGGACGCGGCGTACGGGGACGTCGACGAGGCGCGGGCGCACGGCTTCCCCGCCGAGGGGTTCGACGCCGGGCGGGCCGTCGGTCCGTACGACCACCATGTGCATTCCGTCGCACCGGACACGGTGGACGACGACGGCTCGAAGGGCCTCGCGGTCCTCTTCTGCGACCTGGACGGCTTCAAGTCGATCAACGACCGCTTCGGCCACCACACGGGTGACGCGGTTCTCATCGAGGTCGCCCGGCGGCTCACCACGTGTGTCCGCGACGGGGACACCGTCGCCCGGCTCGGGGGTGACGAATTCGTCGTTCTCGCAGACGGGCTGGGGGCCGCAGACGCCGCGGACCTGGCCGTACGCCTGCGTAACGCCATCATTCCGCCCATTCGCGTCGACGGCCGGGCGGTGCGGGTCGGGGCGAGTTTCGGCATCGGCTGGGCCGCGTGCGGCATGACGGCCGAAGAGGTGCTGCGCTCCGCCGACCAGCGGATGTACGTCGAGAAGAGGTCGCGTTCGAAGGTTCACCGTCGAGCCGGCTGACGTTCGCCGGCCTGTGGTCCCGGGGGTACGCCACCTACCCCACCCCGGTTCCTGACGCACCTCCGGCAATTCTTGGCGTGGTCCGTTCGGGGTAGGCTCGGCCGGTCGGCGACGACTGGCGAGATTCGGCGACGGCTGGCGACATGGTGAGGAGTGACCCAGGGATGGCCGGGAACAACGGCGCGAGCACACCCGAGGACGACGATCCGTTCGGCTACCTCTACGAGGACGGGCAGGCAGCCGGCGCGCAGCCGCCGGGGCAGGGCGGCTACGGCTACCCGGGTCCCGCCGCGCAGCCGGGCGTGCCCCGGACCTCGTACAACCAGGTGCGGACCGTCGGTGAGCGCCAGTACGGGCAGGTGCCGCCGCAGCAGGCGTACGGGCAGCCCCAGGCGCCCTACGGCCAGCAGAACGGGCAGTACGGCCAGCCGAACGCGCAGTACGCGGCCCCGGAGACGTACCCCGGTGGCGCCGCCACCGCGCAGGTGCCGCACCAGGGTGGCCGCGGCAGTGGCGGCGGCCCCGGAAGGGGCGGTCCGAACACCAAGGGCCTGCTGATCGGGGCGCTTGCGGTGGTCGCGGTCGTGCTCATCGGTATCGGCGTCGCCCTGATGACGGACGACAGCGACAAGAACAAGAAGAAGGAGGAGGCCACCTCCTCCTCCGGCCCGGCCGGTGAGGTCGAGCAGTCGCCCACGCCGGAGCAGTCCAAGAGCTCCGAGGCCCCTGTCGAGCTCCCGAAGCAGGACGCGGCGTCGCTGAAGCTCGGCGGCGACGCGGGGCTCGACAACAGCGTCAAGGGCGCCAAGAGCGGCAACGGGCAGTACATCAACCTCAACGCGGTCGGCAGGTCCGCGACCTGGTCCGTCGAGGTGCCGGAGGCCGGCGAGTACACGCTGTTCGTGACGTACGGCGTGCCGGGCAAGGACGCCAAGACGTCTCTCACGGTCAACGCCGAGGCCCCGCGGTCCATCAACATGACGAACTTCGCCAAAGCCCCCGAGGGCGATCTGGAGAAGGGGTGGACGACGACGTACGCCTACGTCAACCTCACCAAGGGCCCGAACACCCTGATGATCTCCTGCAACGAGGGCGACCAGTGTGATGCCAACCTGGACCAGCTGTCGCTGAAGGCCGGTCACCAGACGCGCTGATCCGTCCCGCCCGTACGCGCTCCGGCCCCCTCGCCCCGCGGCGAGGGGGCCGGTTCGTCTCTCAGCCCATCAGGGCCAGGAATCTCAGCCCATCAGGGCCAGGAAGCCGGCCACTGTCGCGGCCATCGCGGCGCGGCCCGGGGCGATGTACTTGCGCGGGTCCACACCCGTGGTGTGCTCGGCCAGGTGGGCGCGTACGGCTCCGGTGAACGCGGTGTTCAGCGCCGTACCCACGTTGATCTTGACCATGCCGGAGGCGGCGACGGCCTGGCGGATCTCGTCGTCGGGGACGCCGCTGGAGCCGTGCAGCACCAGCGGGACGGGGACGGCGTCGCGGAGCCGGCCGATCAGCTCGTGGTCCAGGGCGGCGGTGCGCTCGGTCATGGCGTGCGAGGAGCCGACGGCCACGGCCAGGGCGTCGACGCCGGTGGCGCGGACGTACGCGGCGGCCTCGGCCGGGTCGGTGCGCACCCCGGGGGCGTGGGCGTCGAGCGGTGCCTCGCCCTCCTTGCCGCCGACCTTGCCGAGCTCGGCCTCGATCCAGATGCCGCGCGCGTGGCCCCAGGCGACCGCTTCGGCGGTGGCCCGGACGTTCTCCTCGTAACCCAGCTTGGAGGCGTCGAACATCACCGAGCCGAAGCCCTCGTCGTGCGCCTGGTGCAGCAGCTCCACGGACTCGACGTGGTCGAGGTGGAGGGCGAGCGGGACGCCGGAGGTACGGGCGACGGCCGCGGCCGCGGCCGCGATCGGGGCGAGCCGGCCGCCGTGGAACTTCACGGCGTTCTCGGAGATCTGGAGGATGGCGGGGGCGCCGGCCTGCTCCGCACCGGCGGCGATCGCCTCGGCGTGCTCCAGGGTGATGACGTTGAAGGCGGCGATTCCGCGTCCCTGTGCCTGGGCGGCCGAGACGAGTTCACCGGTGCTGACGAGCGGCATGCTGACCTCTGTTGTTTCCTCGGGCCCCGCGGGAGGGCCCGGTGGGGAGGCGGCGTTCAGGCCGCCGGTGCGTGTTCCTCGATGCCGACGCGCGGCAGCAGCTCCTCGTACGCCGCGCTGTCGAAGTCACCGGCCGTGGGGGAGAGCACGGTCGCCGTCGACAGTGCCACCGCCCGGCGCAGCCGGTCCGGCCAGTCCAGGCCCTCCACGAGCCCGGACAGCAGTCCGGCCACCGCGGAGTCGCCGGCCCCGGTCGGGTTGCCCTTCACGGGGGCGGGCGGGGACGCCTGCCAGCTGCCGTCGGAGGTGACGGCGAGCATGCCCTCGGGTCCCAGGGAGGCGATCACCGCGTGGGCTCCGCGACGGCGGGCGTCGCTGGTGGCTCGGGCGGGTTCGCGGGAGCCGGTGAGCTGGGCGAGCTCGTCGGCGTTCGGCTTGATCAGGTCGGGGCGGGCGGCGATGCCGCGGCGCAGCGGTTCGCCGCTGGTGTCCAGGAGGACGGGGACGCCGGCGGTGCGGGCGAGGCGGACCAGCTCGGCGTAGGCGCCGACGTGGATGCCGGGCGGCAGGCTGCCGCACAGGGCGACGGCGTCGGCCGCGCCGAGCAGTTCGCCGTACGAGGCGAGGAACGCGGTCCACTCGTCGGCGGTGACGTGGGGGCCGGGTTCGTTGAACTGGGTGGTGTCCCCGGTGGCGCGGTCGACGACGGCCAGGGTGCGGCGGGTGTCACCGGCCGTGGGTACCAGTGCGTCGGTGACGGTCGCGGGGCCGGAGGGGAGGGCGGCGAGCAGCTCGCGCAGCACGGCTCCGGTGGCGCCTCCGGCGAAGCCGGTGACGACGCTCTCGTGGCCGAGGGCGGCGAGCACGCGGGCGACGTTGATGCCCTTGCCGCCGGGGCGCTCGGAGAGGTCGGTGACGCGGTGGCTGGAGTGCGGTACGAGTGCCGGTACGCCGTACGTCAGGTCGAGTGCCGTGTTCAGCGTGACCGTGAGGATCACTTCGGCCGCTCCCTCGATCTGTGTGGAGCGCGGATCCCTTGCCGGAACGCGCTTTCCCTGCTGGTTTCCCGGGCGATCATGCCAAAGAGACGGCGGGCGGCCCAGACGTCGGGACCAACCGCCGTCTCTTCGTTACCCGGCGGGGCCGGGTGGAGGAATGTCAGCCGGCCTGCGGCTGAACGATCCACTCGCCCCTGCGCATGACGCCCTTCAGCCGGAAGTCCTCGTCCAGGACGACGAGGTCGGCGTCCTTTCCGGGCTCCAGTGAGCCGACCCGGTCGTAGACCCCGAGGAGCCGGGCCGGGTTGGCGGAGATGGACTGCACCACGTCCCCGACCGGGATCCGGTCGATGGTGACGGCCCGGTGGAACGCGGTGTCCAGGGTGAGGGTGGAGCCCGCGATGGAGCCGCCCTCGACGAGCCGGGCGACGCCGTCCTTGACCTCGACGGCGAGCGGGCCGAGCTGGTACTGGCCGTCGCCGAAACCGGCCGCGTCCATCGCGTCGGTGATCAGCGCGACGCGGTGGGCGCCGGCGTGGTGGTAGGCGAGCTCCAGGGCGGCCGGGTGCAGATGCGTACCGTCGTTGATGAGCTCGACGGTGATCCGCTCGTCCTCCAGGAGGGCGGCGATGGGGCCGGGCGCGCGGTGGCCGAGGCCGGGCATCGCGTTGTAGAGGTGCGTGGCGACGGTGGCACCGGCGTCGATCGCCTCGACGGTCTGCTCGTACGTCGCGTCGGTGTGGCCGATCGCGGCGATGACGCCGTGCTCGGCGAGCAGCCGTACGGAGTCGATGCCGCCGGGCAGTTCGGTGGCGAGCGTGAACATCTTCGCGGTGCCGCGTGCCGCGTCCATCAGCTTGCGGACCTCGGCCGGGTCCGGGTGGCGCAGCAGCCCCTCGCTGTGGGCGCCCTTGCGGCACGGGGAGATGAAGGGGCCCTCGAAGTGGATTCCGGCCAGGTCGCCCTGTTCGACGAGCTCGGAGAGGATGCCGGCCCGTTCGGCGAGGAAGTCCATCTCGCCGGTGACGGTGGAGGCGACCAGGGTGGTGGTGCCGTGCTCGCGGTGGGTGCGGACGCCGGTGAGGACCTCGTCCACGGTGCCGGAGGTGAAGGAGGCGCCGCCGCCGCCGTGGTTGTGCATGTCCACGAAGCCGGGAACGATCCAGTGGCCGGACAGGTCGACGGTCGGGGCGCCCTCCGCCGAACTGCCGGCGATGCGGGTGCCCTCGACGATCACCCGGCCGTTCTCGACGGTGCCGGTGGGGAGTACCACCCGGGCACCTGCGAGAACGGTGATGTCTGCGCGTCCGGCCATCAGGCGGATACCTCCGTGGAGAGAAGATCCCAGGCGAGCAGCCCTGCGCCCAGGCATCCGGCGGTGTCCCCGAGGGCCGCCGGAACGATGTGGGGCAGCTTCTGGAACGTGACGCGTTCCTCGACGGCCGCACGGAGTGGTGTGAACAAGGTTTCCCCGGCCTCGGCGAGACCGCCACCGATGATGAGCGTGCGGGGGTCGAGCAGGGTGAGCGCGGTGACGAGCCCTGCGGCGAGGGCGTCGACGGCGTCGCGCCATACCTCGACGGCCCGGGGGTCGCCGGATTCGACGGCCTTGGCGCAGTCGGCGGCATCGGCCTTCGGGTCACCGGACGCGGCGGCCCAGGCACGGCTGACGGCGGCCGCGGAGGCCAGTGTCTCCAGGCAGCCGCGCTGGCCGCAGGGGCAGTCCGGGCCGTCCGGCCGGATCACGATGTGGCCGATCTCGCCCGCGTAGCCGTGGGCGCCCGCCTCGATGGCACCCGCGATGCCGATGGCCCCCGCGATCCCGGTGCCCAGCGGGATGAACATGAAGCGGTCCGCGCCCTGTCCCGCGCCGATCCGGCCCTCGGCGAGGCCGCCGGTCCTGACGTCGTGGCCGAGGGCCACGGGTACGCCGCCGAGCCGTTCGGCGAGCAGTCGGCGCATGGGTACGTCGCGCCAGCCCAGGTTCGCCGCGTAGACGGCGATCCCGTTCTCGGCGTCGACGATGCCGGGCACGGCGACGCCGGCCGCGACGGCGCTCTCGCCGAAGTGCTTCTCGCCGTGCGCGCGCAGATCCGCCGCGAAGACGAGGATCGACTCCACGACGGCGTCGGGGCCGCGCTCTCTGCCGGTCGCGCGCCGTGCCTCGTACAGCAGGGTGCCGTCGGCCCCGACCAGTGCGGCCTTCATTCCGGTGCCGCCCACATCGAGGGCGATGACGTGTTTCACGGGAAACAGTTTCGCCCGGCGAACCCAAAAGGTCTAGTCCACTATCCCTGTTTGTTGCGCATCCATACAAAATCGGGGTCACAACCCGGCGGCAACCCGCCGACATGGGGCGCGACGCTCCGGCGGCCCGTCGCGCCCGGCACCGGCTACGCCGGCAGGATCACGCTGCGCGACAGGTTGCGCGGGTGGTCCGGGTCGTAGCCCTTCGACTCCGCGAGGACCACGGCGAGCCGCTGCGCCCGGATCAGGTCGGCCATCGGGTCGGCGGACCGGTGGGCGACGAGGGTCCCGCCGACCGCCGCGACCTCGCCGGCGAGCCCTTCGGGCAGCGCGCCGAAGACCCACGCCACCCGGTTCGGGCCGGTGATCGCGATGGGGCCGTGCCGGTACTCCATCGCGGGGTACGACTCGGTCCAGGCGCCCGCCGCCTCGCGCATCTTCAGCCCGGCCTCCTGTGCGAGACCGTAGGTCCAGCCGCGCCCCAGGAACGTCCACTGCTCGGCCGTGACCACCGCCTCGTCCAGCGGCTCGGTCACCGCCAGTTCTGCGTCGACGGCGGCCTCGGCGACCGTCTTCACGCCGGCCGGGAGCGGGCCCGCCGCCTCCAGGCCGGCTCGCAGGAAGGCGAGCGCGGTGGTGGCGAAGCGGGTCTGGACGACGGATTCCTCGTCCGCCCAGTCCAGTACGGCCACCGTGTCGGCGGCCTCCATGACCGGCGTCTTCGGGTCGGCGGTCAGCGCGACCGTGGCCACCTTGCCGCGCAGCTCGCCCAGCAGGGCCAGCACCTCGCTCGTCGTGCCGGAGCGGGTGATCGCCACGACGCGGTCGTACGCCCGCCCGGCCGGGAACTCCGAGGAGGCGTACGCGTCCGTCTCGCCCTGCCCCGCGGCCTCCCGCAGTGCCGCGTAGGCGATGGCCATGAACCAGGAGGTGCCGCACCCGGTCACGGCGACCCGCTCGCCCGGACGCGGCAGCCCGTCGAAGGCCGCACCCGCCTCTGCGGCGCGACGCCAGCAGCTGGGCTGGGTGGCGATTTCTGATGAGGTACGGGACATGCTGGACGGCTCCTTGCGGCTGGGCGGTGGCCGGTGCGGCTCGGTGGCACCGTATGCGTGCGGAGGCGTCCGGCGGGACGGACGCGGTGAACGTGATGGTCTGGACCGATATGGGCGGGCCGGGGTGTGCCCGGCCGAGACCTCCTTAGCAGTCGCTCCACGTCCCGTGCAATGCTGCTTTGCTGCGACAGCGGTACGCCGGTGGTGTAGACCTCCTGCCCGGGGTGGTGCAAAATCGCAGCTCATCCGGAGGGACCCATGCCGACGTGGGATCCGCGGGTGATGCAATCTACGAGGACGGACTGGGCTGTGCAGCGGCGCTATGCGGGACTGACGGCGGCTGTCGCCGCACTGGGGATGACGGCCACGCTGTCGGGCTGCGGGGGCAACGGCTCGGACGGCGTCACGCTGAAACTGGTCGCGGCCGACTACGGCACGAGCGACGCCGACAAGTCCGACACGTACTGGAACGGGGTGGCCCGGAGCTTCGAGGCGTCCCACCCCGGCATCAAGGTCGACGTGACCGTCTACCCGTGGACGGACGTCGACCGCAAGGTCGCCGAGATGGTCAAGGCCGGCGACGCCCCCGACATCGCGCAGATCGGCGCATACGCGGACTACGCCAAGGCCGGCAAGCTCTACTCCGCCGACCAGATGCTCAGCATCCCCACCCAGGCCAACTTCCTGCCGAAACTCGCGGAGGCGGGCCGGTACAGCCGCGTCCAGTACGGGCTGCCGTTCGTGGCCAGCACCCGGCTGCTCTTCTACAACAAGGACCTCTTCCGCCAGGCGGGCCTCAAGGCCCCGCGGACCTGGGACGACATGGCCGCCGACGCGGCGGTGCTCAAGCAGCGCGGGGTGACGTACCCGTTCGCGCTGCCGCTCGGCCAGGAGGAGTCCCAGGCCGAGACCATGATGTGGCTGCTCAGCGGCGGCGGTGGCTACACGGACGACGTCGGCTCGTACGACATCGACTCGGCGGAGAACGTCAGAACCTTCGACTGGCTGCAGTCGAACCTTGTCGACAAGGGGCTCGTCGGCCCCGTCGCCCCCGGCAAGCTCGACCGGGCGAAGGCCTTCGCGGCGTTCGGCAAGGGCGACGTCGGCATGCTCAACGGCCACCCGACCCTGATGGAGCAGGCCCAGAAGCAGGGCGTGGACGTCGGCATGGTGCAACTGCCCGGCCCAGACGGGCCCATCACCGGGTCGATGGGCGTCGCCGACTGGATCATGGGGTTCAAGCACGGCGGCCACCGGGTCGAGATGGGCAAGTTCTTCGACTTCATGTTCAGCGACAAGAACGTGATCGAGTTCGCCGACACGTACGACCTGCTGCCGGTCACCGACAGCGCGTCCGCCGCGATGGAGGACGACGCGAAGTTCAAGCCGCTCCACAAGTTCCTGGCCGCACTTCCGGACGCGGAGTTCTACCCCTTCGGCAAGACGTCCTGGGCCCGGGCCAGTGAGTCGATCAAGGAGAACATCGGTGAGGCGGTCGAGCCTGGCGCGAACGCGGAGAGCGTGCTCGAACGCATCGCGCAGGAGTCGACGGCCGCGGAGGCCGCGGAGTAGTGGCGCCGCCTCGCCGCCCGCGAAATATATTGGCTGATATGACCGCCCTCCCCCCGAACGGCCCCGAAGGCCCCCACGACCCCGACCCTCTGCCTGCTCCTCCGTCCGCTCCTCTGTCCGACCGGGACCGTGCGGTCCTGGCGGTCGAGCGGCAGTCGTGGGCGGGGCCGGGCGCGAAGGAGCGGGCGATCAGGGAACGGCTGGGCATCTCCCCGACCCGCTACTACCAGCTGCTGAACGCCCTGCTGGACGACCGGCGGGCGCTGGAGGCCGACCCCGTGACGGTGAACCGCCTGCGGCGTGTGCGAGAGGCGCGGCGGGGTCGGCGGTGATACCCGGGGCCGCCGGCGAACCTCCGTACCGCTGGACGTCCGACCGGATGCGGGCGAGCCGGCCGATGCCCCTCCCGGCGAGGTCATCGCCCTGGCCCGACGGGGAAGAGGGGCCCCACGGCCGGCTTCCCGCGGTCGTGCTCGACCTCACCGCGCCCCCCGCGCTGCTCGGCCGTCCGGTCGGGGCGCAGGTGTGGACCCTGCTGCTGCCGGACCAGGGACCGGCGGACGAGGCCGCCGGCGCCGCCGCGCTCTCAGTGGCGGAACGCGGGGTGTACGCCGGGCTCGCACCGGGTGCGGCACGACGCCGGTTCGCCGTGGTCCGCGGTGGACTGAGACTGCTCGCCGCCGCCCGACTGGGGTGCCCGCCGGGCCGGATCGCCGTACTGGACGGGGTCTGTCCGCTGTGCGCGCGTCTGCACGACAGCGTGGCGGCGGCCACGGGGGAGGAGCCGGTGCACTTCTCCTGGGACCGTGCCGGCGATCTGGTCGTCTACGCCCTCTCCGGGACGACGGTGGGAGTGGGTGCCGCCCGGCTCGCCGAGGACAGCGACCCGACCGCGAGGGCGGCCGCACGACGGACGGCCCGCAGGACGGCCGGAGGCCGCGCGGTGATGCGAGGCGGGTGCACGGGGCCGGGGATCATCGTGGACCGGACCGTGGACATGGTGGCCGTTCCGCACGGCTGCACCGCCGCAGTGGTGCGCCACACCGGCGCGGCCGGTCAGCCGGGCTGACCCGAGCCGATGAACCGCCGCGCCAGCCGGACCTGCAGCCCCGCCAGCTGCACGATGATCCACGGACCGGCGAAGAAGGTCACCACACCGGCCGCGAAGTGGAGCGCGACCACACCGAGGGGATGCGGACCGCCCCACGCCGGGTCCGGGTAGGAACGCCAGCCCCACACCGGATACGTGAGGTTGCGCGCGGAGACGATCAGCCAGCCGGCCACGGCGAGGAACCCGAGCGCGCCCACGAGCATGTTGAGTACGAAGAAGGCGGCATGGCGGACGAAGCGGTTGTCCCCACTGCGGCGGCCGATCTCCTCACCCAGCCAGAACCGGACACGCACCCGCTCGAAGCCGGGGCCGGCCACAGCGACCACGGCGAGCACGGCCAGCAGGAGCAGGGGCCCGAGTTCCTGGTGACCGTGGTCCTGCGCGGCCTTCATGACGTACTGCAGAACCAGGATCAGACTGAGCGCGAGCGGCAGCAGGAGGGCGTACAGCATGTACGTCCAGGTCTGTCGCCGTAGCAGCAGCTGATGTATCGGTGTATCGGGCACAGAGTGGTCCCTCCTCGGAGGCGGCCACCCTAAGCCCCAAGCCCACCGCTGATCTCGGAGGCGGACACCCCGAGCCCCAAGCCTCTCCGGCGGTTTCGGAGTCAGCCCCCCAAGCCCTACGGTGATTCGGAGTCGGCCCCCCCAAGCCTCTCCGGCGATCGAGGCGCGGGGTTCGGGGCGGAGCCCCCGTCGCCCGGCGGCCGGCAGTCCCCCGCAGCAGTCCCCCGCAGCAGGCCACCGCCTATAGGCTCAAGGCATGGGCAGCAATCCGCACACCCCGCCCCTGCCGGTCCCGACCACTCCCGCCGGCCAGGAGGGTCTCGCCGCGCTCCTCGCCCGGCCCGACCGCGCCGTCATCGCACTCGATTTCGACGGAACGCTCGCCGACATCGTCCCGGACCCCGAACAGGCCCGTGCCCACCCCGGCGCCGTCGAGGCGCTGGCCGCACTCGCCCCCCAGGTCGCGTCGATCGCCGTGATCACCGGCCGCCCGGCCGGTGTCGCGGTCCGCTACGGCGGCTTCGCCGGAATCGCGGGACTGGACCATCTCGTCGTCCTCGGCCACTACGGCGCCGAACGCTGGGACGCCGTCTCCGGCACCGTCCAGGCCCCCGCCCCGCACCCCGGCGTCGCCGCCGTGCGGGCCGAACTCCCCGGCGTGCTCGACAGGTTCGACTCCTGGCGCGGCACCTGGATAGAGGAGAAGGGGCAGGCGCTCGCCGTCCACACCCGCCGCGCCGCCGACCCGCAGGCCGCCTTCGAGGCCCTGCGCGGCCCCTTGGGCGAGCTCGCCGCCCGCCACGGCCTGATCGTCGAACCGGGCCGGCTGGTACTGGAGTTGCGGCCGGCAGGCATGGACAAGGGCGTGGCGCTCACCGAGTACGTGCGCGAGACCGGCGCCGGGTCCGTGCTCTACGCGGGCGACGACCTGGGCGACCTCGCCGCGTACGCCGCAGTGGAGAAGCTCCGCACCGAGGGCCCCGACGGCACCCCCGGCCTGCTGGTCTGCAGCGGCGCGGAAGTGCCCGAACTGGCGGAGCGCGCCGACCTGGCGCTGCCGGGACCGGGGGCCGTGGTGGAGTTCCTTCAGTCACTGGCGCGCCAACTGGCAGCGAATTCCGGCTGATTGGAGCCGGTCCCCTTCGTATGCTTCCCCGCCTGTGGCACTCTGTGGCAACTCGGCCGAGGTCAGGGGGGTTCGGTGGGCGAGAACGAAGGCGCAGCCGCGCGCGACGGGCTCGACCTGACGGACGCCGTCAGGCTGCTGCGCGCGCAGCTGGCCGCCGCCCAGCGCGAGGCGGACCGGTCGGACGTCCGCTTCAGGGTCGGCGAGGTCACCGTCGAGTTCGCCATGCAGCTGACCCGTACGGGCTCCGGCGGCGGTTCCCTGCGTTTCGGTGTGGTCGGTGTGGACGGCAAGCGGGAGCGGGCGGAGAGCACCACCCACCGCATCCAGCTCACCCTGCACCCCCGGTCCGGATCCGGCCAGGACGTGGAGATCGGCGACAGCGACGACTGAGGGTGGCGGTGACCCGGGCGCGGTGACCCGGACCACCCGG
Source organism: Streptomyces sp. NPDC002809 (assembly GCF_040295435.1). Lineage (NCBI taxonomy): Bacteria > Bacillati > Actinomycetota > Actinomycetes > Kitasatosporales > Streptomycetaceae > Streptomyces > Streptomyces sp. NPDC002809. Next base: position 51,547 of record NZ_JBEOVJ010000023.1, on the reverse strand, counting down.
GGGTGGCGGTGAAGTTCGAGCGTGTGGTGCAGGTACGCGGAAGCGACGCCACGGGCCCCGGCTCGTTCGGGACCGGCTGCCTGATCGGTCCCGGTCTCGTCCTCACCGCCGCGCACGTCCTGCGCACCCCCGACGGCCGGCTCCGCACCCCCGAGGTCTCCTTTCCGGCCGACGGCGAGCCGGGCCCGTGGGCCGCGCGGGTGCTCTGGCTCAGGTACGACGACAGCGTGGACGCCGCACTGCTCGAGGTGAGCGGTCCTGTCGCGGTCCGGGCGGCGGACCCCGAACCGCAGCGGTGGGGCGACCTCGTCACCCGCGCTCCCGCCCACCCGGTTCTCTCCTACGGCTATCCGCGCAGCCAGCGGACGCCCGGTGGCGGCACCGGGCGGACCCGCGGCGAGGAGCAGTTCTCCGGCCGCATCAGTCCCGGCACCGGTGCGTCCGCGCGCCGCTGGGAGCTGCTGAGCAACGACCCGATGCCCACCGCGGACCCGGAGAACCAGGGCTGGGCCGGCATGTCCGGTGCGCCCGTGTTCAGCGGGGACCTGCTCCTGGGCGTGGTCCGCAAGGACCGGCGTGCGGCGGCCGGCAGCCGGCTCACCGCCACCCGCAGCAGCGAGATCCTCGGCGACGAGGGCTTCCGCACCGCCCTTCGCGCCGCTGCGGGCGGCGGGCGGCACGAACCCTTCGCCGAGCCCGCCGAACTGGTCCCGCTGCTGGACGTGACCACCCCCGAACGCGATCTGCGTTCACCGGCGATGCTGCTGCGCGCCGATGTGGAGGCCACCCCCTTCCGGGGCCGTCTGAGCGAATGGGAGAACCTGCGGGACTGGTGCCTCGGCCCGTCCGCCGCCCGCCCGAGCCGGGGCGGGCCCGCCGGAAGTCTCGCGGTCCGCGTGCTCACCGGGCCCGGCGGCCAGGGCAAGAGCCGGCTGGTGCGCCGGCTGGTCGGGGCCGTCCAGAAGGAGCCGGGGTGGATCGCCGGACTGTTCCGCAGCGAGCTCTCCGACGAGGACCTGCCCGGCGAAGCGCCGGGCACCGCGTTGCAGGCCCTCGGCGACTGCTCCCGCAGTCTGCTGCTGGTGGTCGACTACGCCGAGTCCCGGCCGCGCTGGATCAGACGGCTGATCGACCGGGCCCGCGCGTCGGCCGCCGCCGGGCACACCGTCAGGGTGCTGCTCGTCGCCCGCTCGTCCGGCGGCTGGCAGCTCGACCCGTACGACACGGGAGTGGCCACCCACGAGATCCTCGCCGCCGCGCTGACCACCGAACTCGGGCCGCTGGACGTGACGTCGGAGGACCGCCGGGAGGCGTTCGGGGCGGCTCTGTACGGACTCGCGGAGCACCTGGAGCGGACCGACGGACACGAGGACTACGACTGGACCGCCCTGGCCGCCGGGACGGCCGTGCCCGCGGAGATGTCCGGACGCCGCTACGCCACCGCGCTCAACGTTCAGATGGAAGCGCTGGCAGCACTCCTCCAGGCGGGCCCCGCCCCTCTTGACGTCGTCCCGGGCGAGGCGGTCGAGGCAACGCTCCTGCGCCACGAGGAGCGCTACTGGGCACGCCTGCTCGCCAACGGCGGGGAGCGGCCGCTGCCGATGCCCCTGATGCGCCGGGTCGTCGCCGCCGCGAACCTGTGCGGCGCCGCGGACGAGGACGAGGCGATGGCAGTCGTGGCCCGGGTGCCGGCCCTCGGGCAGGGCAGGGAATGGGAGCTGGCCGCGGCGATCGGCCGGCTGTATCCCGGTGCCGGGGACACCTTCTGGGGGACGCTGCAGCCCGACCGGGTCGCCGAGTTCCAGGCGTCGCTCATGGTGGCGGAGGTGCCGGGGCTGCTGCCCGCGCTGATGACGGGTGCCACACCCGCCCAGCAGGTGCAGGCGCTGACGGTGCTGACCCGGTCCGTGGTGGCCCATGCCAACGCGGGCCGGACCAGTCGGCGCGACCTCGTCCTGGAACGGCTCGACACGCTGCTGGAGCACCAGGACTTCACCGCGGAGGTGCTGCGCGCCGCCGCGGCCGCGCTGCCGGAGGCTTCCGACGCCCTCACCCGGTTCGCCGTGCGGCTCACGCAACGCCTGGTCGAGCGGTACCGCGAGCCGGTGCACGGGACCGTCGACCACGACGGCCTCGCCTGGGCCCTGGGGGAGTGGGCGAAGCGCAAGGCGCGGACGAGTGACTGGCGTACGGCCGTGGCTGCGGGCGAGGAGTCGGTGGCGATCCAGCGCGCGCGGGCGGCCCACGGGACCCCCGCCCAGGAGCGGGTGCTCGCCGGCGCGCTGATCCAGCATTCGGCGGTTCAGTGGAACGCGGGTGCCCGGCAGGCATCGCTCGCGCTCGCCGAAGAGGCCGTGGACCTGTGCCGCGGGCTGGCGCGGAGCGTGCCCGATGCGGAGATCCCGGAGCTGTTGGCCAAGGCCCTGAACTCGCTGGCGACGGGCTACGACGACGCGGCGCGCAGGCCGGAGGCGGTGGCCGCGGCCGAGGAGTCGGTGGCCATCCGACGGGAGCTCGCCGAGCGTGACCCGTCCAGAGCGGCCGCCCATGCCGCGTCGTTGCGCAATCTCGCCGCCTGCCAGTCAGGTTCGGGGCACCCGGAGGAGGGCAGGATCATCGCGGAGCAGGCGCTGGCCATCGAGCGTCGGCTGGCCACGGAGAATCCGGATGCCTACGCGGACACGCTGGCCCGCACGCTGCACCATCTCTCCTGGCACTACTGGCGTGAGGGAGCCAGCCCGGTGAGGACGCGCGCCGCCTCCCAGGAGGCGGTCGACCTGCGCAGGCGGATGGCCGCGGACAACCCGGACACCTACAACGCCGGTCTGGCGGATTCCCTGGTGAACCTGGCCACCGAGCAGCCGCACGAGCAGTCCCTGGAGACGCTGGCCGAGGCGGAGGACCTCTATGCGATGCTGACCGAAAGGGCGCCCCTGGAGCACGCCGACTGGATGCGGCTGCTGCTCAGCAACCGGGCCTGGGTACTGAACGAGCTCGGGCGCGTGGACGAGGCACTGGAGACGATCGACGAGGCGATCCGCCTCGCCCGGCTGCTGTACCGGGACAACCCGGTGGCCCGCGGCACCAATCTGGGCAAGGACCTGTCCAAGGCGGCTGTGTTCCACAAGGCCGCCGGCCACCGGGAGGAGGCCCTCGCCGCCCACGAGGAGGAGGTCAGGGTCAGGCGCGAGCTGGTCCGCCTGCATCCCGCCCCGAACGAGATGTACCTCGCCGAGGCACTTCACGAACAGGCCCTGGCCCTGTCGGACCACGACGAGCCCGAGGCGGCACTGGCGGCCGGGGACCAGGCACTGGAACTGTACGAGCGGCGGTGGCGCGAGGACCCCGGGCAGGAAGCCGCGGGCTACGCCGCCGGGCTCACGCTCGTGGCCTGGCTGAGGGAGACCAGTGGCAAGGGCGGCGATCCGGTACCGCTCAGGGAGCGGGCCGTCGTGCTGCTGCGCCCGGTGGCCGTGAACTCCGACTTCAGCCGGGTGCGGCTCGCCGAGAATCTGGTGCAACTGGCCCATCACGCCTCGGCGGCAGGAGGAATGCGCGCCCTGCTGCGCGCGCTTCCGTTCGCCCGCGAGGCCACCGAGAACTACGCCCGGATGTCGGCGCGCAAGCCGTCGCCGGGTGATGACCTGACGAGATCCGCGACCCGCTGGGCCCAGCTGCTGGACGGCTGCGGACGCAGGGCCGAGGCGAGCGATGTGCGCCGTCGCTACGGGGTGCCGAAGGGCTGACCGGCGGCCGCTGTACGACCTACGTGACAGAAGCGGTTTGTGCGTTTCGGGAGGAGAGAACGATGCCGGAACAGGATGGGGAGACGGATGTTCCCGCCGACGGAGGTCCTGCCTCGGCCGCGGGGGCACCGCCGCCGATGGAGACCGACGACAGCACCGAACTGGTCTTCCGGTCGGTGGACCTCTTCTACGAGGAGTATCTCGCCCAGGTGGTGTGGCGGCGCGTGGACGGCGTCCACCTGGCCTGGTGTCCGGACTGGTGGATGCATCCCGAAGCGATTGTGAGGATCGCCTCGCTGTGGCGGGCCTTCGAGTTCCTGCGGGTCGATTCGTCTCTCGGTATGTCCAACTGGTGGCTGCACCACGCCGATCCCCATCTGGCCGTGCTGATGGATCCGCGCACCGGGCCGTTCGTCCTCTGCGCGGGACCCGACGGCCACAGCGTGGACATCGGCCCGTTGCCGGGCAATCCGTCACCGCCGGAGATGTGGGACGACCCGGCGTTCTCGGTCGATGCGGCGGAGGCGGAGGAGGCGCGCAAGGCCGCCGGGGCGGAGGACCCGGCGAACTGACCGGCCCGCCCTACTCCTGCCGCAGCGCCTCCAGCTGTTCCAGGAACCACTGCTGCGGCGGCAGCGCGGTGGCCGCCGCGGCCAGCCGCTTCGTGCGGGCCGTCCGCTCGTCGTCCGCCATCGTCAGCGCCTCGTGCAGCGCGTCGGCGGTGGCGGACACGTCGTACGGATTCACCGTGATCGAGTCGGCGCCCAGCTCCTCGTACGCCCCCGCCTCCCGTGACAGCACCAGCGCGCAGCCGTGGTCGGAGACGACCGGGACCTCCTTGGCGACCAGGTTCATCCCGTCCCGGATCGGGTTGACGAGCGCGACGTCCGCCAGCCGGTACGCGGCCAGCGAGCGGGCGAAGTCGTCCTTGACGTGCAGGACGACCGGGGTCCAGTCCGCCGTCCCGTGCGCCTCGTTGATCGCGTCGGCGACGCGCTGCACCTCGGCGGTGTACTCCCGGTAGACCCCGAGGTCCTGCCGCGAGGGGTAGGCGAACGCGATGTGGACGACGCGCCCGCGCCACTCGGGCCGCTCGTCGAGCAGGGCGCGATAGGCGAGCATCCCGCGGACGATGTTCTTGGACAGCTCCGTACGGTCCACCCGCACGATCGTCTTCCGGCCGGGGCCCACCTGCTCCCGCAGCGCCGCCATCCGCTCGTCCACGTCCGCCTCGTGCGCGCGGCGGCGCAGGAACTCCGCGTCGGCGCCGAGGCCGTGCACCCCGATCCGGGTGCGGCCGGTGCCGCCGAGGATCTCCGTGCAGCAGCCGATGAACGCGTCCGCCCAGCGGCGGGTCAGGAAGGCCGCCCGGTCGGCGCCGAGGATGCCGTGCAGGAGCTGTTCCGCGATGTCGTCGGGCAGCAGCCGGAAGTAGTCGACGGGCGCCCACGGGGTGTGCGAGAAGTGGCCGATCCGCAGGTCGGGGCGGAGCTCGCGGAGCATGCCGGGCACCAGCGCCAGGTGGTAGTCCTGCACGAGGACCGCCGCGCCCTCGCCCGCCTCCTCGGCGAGCGCCTCGGCGAAGGCCCGGTTGTACGTCTCGAAGGAGGCCCACTGACGGCGGAACTCCGCGTCGAAGACGGGTTCGACGGGGGTCTGGTAGAGCAGGTGGTGGACGAACCAGAGCACCGAGTTCGCGATGCCGTTGTACGCGTCGGCGTGGACGTCCGCGTCGATGTCGAGCATCCGGACGCCGGGTTCGCCGACCCCGCGCCGCACCGCCTCCCGGTCCCCGTCCCCGAGGGCGGCGCAGACCCACATCTTGTCGTCCACGGCGCTCAGGCCGGAGACGAGTCCGCCCCCGCCGCGCCGGGAGTCGAGGGTGCCGTCCTCGCGCAGCGCGTACGAGACCGGGCCGCGATTGGACGCGACGAGTACCTGGGCAGCGGGCTGAGGGGCGTGCTCGGAGACCATGGGCGGAATCTAGCCCGATCACGAACCGCCCAAACGTACGAAGTCAGGCCACGTCACGCCGCACGGCGTGAAACGTACTCCTCGATCTCGCGCATCGGCGGCCGCTCCTCGGTGTCCACCGGATAGGTGCGCGGGACGAAGCCGTGCTCGCCGCGCTCGAACTGGGTCAGCGACGGGCGGACCAGATGCCCCCGGGAGAGGCGGAGTTGGGCGGTGCGGTAGATGGCTGCGGCCATCCGGCCGAGCGCCTGGCCGTCCTGGTGGCGGTGCTTCCTGACGCCCACGTCGACCTGGGCGAGCGCGTCCAGACCGACCGTGTGCAGGGCGTCGACGAGCAGGCCCAGCTCCACTCCGTAACCGACCGGGAACGGCAGCCGCTCCAGCAGCGAGCGGCGCACGGCGTACTCGCCGCCGAGCGGCTGGACGAAGCCGGCCAGCTGCGGCCAGTGCAGATTGAGCAGCGGGCGTGCCACCATTTCGGTGACGCGGCCGCCCTGGCCCGTGGTGTCGCCGAACGGGCGGTCGTACATCGCCTTGACGAACTGGACCGAGGGGTCGGTCAGCAGCGGGCCGACGATGCCGGAGACGAAGTCCGCGGAGAAGTCCTTCAGGTCCGCGTCGATGAAGCAGACGATGTCCCCGCCGGTCACCAGGAGTGACCGCCACAGCACCTCGCCCTTGCCGGGGACGGCCGGTATGCGGGGCAGGATCGCGTCCCGGTGGACGACCCGGGCACCCGCCCGGCGGGCGACCTCGGTGGTGGCGTCCGTCGAGCCGGAGTCGATCACCACGAGTTCGTCGACCAGCTGGACCTTCTCCATGAGCTCGCGCCGGATCGTCGTGACGATGTCCCCGACCGTCTCCGCCTCGTTCAGCGCGGGCAGCACCACGCTCACGCTCGGTCCGTTCGCGCCGCTTCCGGCCTCCAGCAGACGGTCCAGCGGACGGTCGGCGGCTGACCAGGAACGCCTGGTCAGCCAGCGTTCGACCTCTTCCAGCACGGTCGATACTCCCTGTATGTGATCCATCTCGCGGTTCGGACGACTATCTCAACAGTCCGGTGCTTCGGTTACAGTCTTGAACAACGCAGATGGCCGTCGCATGCCGGGGTCCGTCCGCCGATAAACGCCTGGATCCATGGTCCAGTGCCACAGCGCTCATCCAGAGGGACTGAGGGAACGGCCCGTTGAAGTCCCGGCAACCCTCCCGCCGACCGCGAGGTCAGGTGGGGAAGGTGCCAATTCCGTCTCGTGACGAAATGCGTCGCGAGGAAGATGAGGAAAGGACCTCGCCATCGTGGCTGTTGAGACTGTTGAAGCAAACACTGAATCCTCCGTGGACCTCGGTCCCGCCGCGGCGCTTTCCTGCCGCGAATGCGGAGAGCGATTCGCACTCGGCCCCCTTTTCGCCTGCGCGTCCTGTTTCGGGCCGCTCGAAGTGGCGTACGACCTGCCGAGCGGCTCCCCGGACGAGCTGAAGAAGCGCATCGAGGCCGGACCGAACAACATCTGGCGCTACGCGCCGCTGCTGCCGGTCCCCGCCGATGTCGCGGACAAGCCCAACATCAACCCCGGCTTCACCAAGCTGGTCAAGGCCGACAACCTCGCCCGTGAGCTGGGCGTCACCGGCGGTCTGTACGTCAAGGACGACTCCGGCAACCCGACGCACTCCTTCAAGGACCGCGTCGTCGCGATCGCCGTCGAGGCCGCCCGCGCCTTCGGGTTCACCACCCTCTCCTGCTCCTCCACCGGCAACCTCGCCGGCGCCGTGGGCGCCGCCGCCGCCCGCGCCGGTCTGCGCTCGTGCGTGTTCATCCCGCACGACCTGGAGCAGGGCAAGGTCGTCATGGCCGCGGTGTACGGCGGTGAACTGGTCGGCATCGAGGGCAACTACGACGACGTCAACCGCTTCTGCTCCGAGCTCATCGGCGACCCGCTCGGCGAGGGCTGGGGCTTCGTCAACGTCAACCTGCGCCCGTACTACGGCGAGGGATCCAAGACCCTCGCCTACGAGATCTGCGAGCAGCTCGGCTGGCAGCTGCCCGACCAGATCGTCATCCCGATCGCGTCCGGCTCACAGCTCACGAAGATCGACAAGGGCCTCCAGGAGCTGATCAGGCTCGGCCTGGTCGAGGACAAGCCGTACAAGATCTTCGGTGCCCAGGCCGAGGGCTGCTCCCCGGTCTCCGCCGCCTTCAAGGCCGGTCACGACGTGGTGCGGCCGCAGAAGCCGAACACGATCGCCAAGTCCCTGGCGATCGGCAACCCGGCCGACGGCCCGTACGTCCTGGACATCGCCCGCCGCACCGGTGGCGCCGTCGAGGACGTCAACGACGAGCAGGTCGTCGACGCGATCAAGCTGCTGGCCCGCACCGAGGGCATCTTCGCCGAGACGGCCGGCGGGGTGACGGTCGGTGTGACGCAGAAGCTGATCGAGGCCGGTCTGCTGGACCCGGCGCTCACCACTGTCATCCTGAACACCGGTGACGGCCTCAAGACGTTGGACGCGGTGGCCGCCACCTCGCAGGCGAGCGCCACGATCCGCCCGAGTCTGGAAGCCTTCCGCGCCGCCGGGCTCGCCACCAGCTGAGAACCCGGCGCCCAGGCCCCCCGGCGGGCCGGGCACCGGCTTCCGACCACTCGAGACTCAGGAAGGGCACCCACCATGAGCGTCAAGGTCCGTATCCCCACCATCCTCCGCACCTACACGGGCGGCCAGGCCGAGGTCCCGGCCGAGGGCGCGACCCTCTCCCAGGTCATCGAGTCCCTGGAGAAGGACCACCCGGGCATCGCCGCCCGCGTCCTGGACGACCAGGGCAAGCTGCGCCGCTTCGTGAACGTGTACGTCAACGACGACGACGTGCGCTTCGAGGGCGGCCTGGACGCGGTCACCCCGGACGGTGCCGGTATCTCGATCATCCCGGCCGTCGCCGGCGGCTGCTGAGCCCCCGGGCCTCGCGGCCCGACTTCACCGCGTCACCGGAATTGCCCCCTCTGCGAGAGAAGCGGAGGGGGCAATTCTGCATGGTTGAGCGCGGTAGAGTGAGGGAAGTCCCCTCCGCTGCCCGTGCCGCCCGCATATGAGAATGCGCCTGGCCACGACAAGATGCAGCCAAAGTACCTGAGCCCCTTGCGCCATAAGTCGCCTTTGCCTGGCCTGACTTGCCCTGGAATCTCATGAATCCCCCACATTCGGGCGATCGGTGCTGCGCAGAATTCTCGTCCGATTGACCTGTTGCAGAGGGCAGTTGGGCAGATACATTCGGCCGCGGTCGACGCGTTCCGGCGCACACACCCTCTCCTGTCGGAGGGTGAGTTCTGACCCGGGCCCGCGAAGTGCGGTCCCGTGCAAGGGCCAGTAATAGGGGAGTTAGGCATGGCTCAGGGCACCGTCAAGTGGTTCAACGCGGAGAAGGGGTACGGCTTCATCGCGGTCGACGGTGGTGCGGATGTTTTCGTCCACTACAGCGCGATCCAGATGGACGGGTACCGCACCCTCGAAGAGGGTCAGCGAGTTGAATTCGAGATCTCGCAGGGCCAGAAGGGGCCGCAGGCGGACATGGTCAAGCTCGCCGTCGGCTGAGCCCGGCCTGTCACCACGCAGTCGGCCAACGACACTACTCACGCACGGAGGGCCCGTACCCCTGGGGTACGGGCCCTCCGTGCGTCCCGGGGCGCTTCCGCGGCACCCCGGGGCGCTTCCGCGCCGTCCCGGGAGGCTCCCGCGGGCCCCTTTGCGACTGTCCACACTCCGGAGGGGGACGCTTGCACTCTCGGGGGTCGAGTGCTAATTATTGGCTTAGCACTCTCTGGGTGAGAGTGACAGAAACTTGGACCGGGCCGGTGAGGCCCGCAGGTCTGTCGGGGCAAGGAACCGGCAGACAGGCAGGCCGTCCGTCGCGGGCGCCTCTCGGTCCGGAGAAATCCACCCCTGTCCGGGAGGACCACTTCATATGGCCAAGATCATCGCCTTCGACGAGGAGGCCCGGCGCGGTCTTGAGCGCGGCATGAACCAGCTCGCCGACGCCGTCAAGGTCACCCTCGGCCCCAAGGGCCGCAACGTCGTCCTTGAGAAGAAGTGGGGCGCCCCCACGATCACCAACGATGGTGTTTCCATCGCCAAGGAGATCGAGCTGGAGGACCCGTACGAGAAGATCGGTGCGGAGCTGGTCAAGGAGGTCGCCAAGAAGACGGACGACGTCGCCGGCGACGGTACGACCACCGCCACCGTTCTCGCTCAGGCGCTCGTCCGCGAAGGCCTTCGCAACGTGGCCGCAGGTGCCAACCCGATGGCGCTCAAGCGGGGCATCGAGAAGGCCGTCGAGGCCGTCTCCGCCGCCCTCCTGGAGCAGGCCAAGGACGTGGAGACCAAGGAGCAGATCGCTTCGACCGCCTCCATCTCCGCCGCTGACACCCAGATCGGCGAGCTCATCGCCGAGGCCATGGACAAGGTCGGCAAGGAAGGCGTCATCACCGTCGAGGAGTCCCAGACCTTCGGTCTGGAGCTCGAGCTCACCGAGGGTATGCGCTTCGACAAGGGCTACATCTCGGCGTACTTCGCCACGGACATGGAGCGCATGGAGTCGTCCCTGGACGACCCGTACATCCTGATCGTGAACTCGAAGATCAGCAACGTGAAGGACCTCCTTCCGCTGCTGGAGAAGGTCATGCAGTCCGGCAAGCCGCTGCTGATCATCGCCGAGGACGTCGAGGGCGAGGCCCTGTCGACCCTGGTCGTCAACAAGATCCGTGGCACCTTCAAGTCCGTCGCCGTCAAGGCCCCGGGCTTCGGTGACCGCCGCAAGGCCATGCTCGGCGACATCGCCATCCTCACCGGTGGCACCGTCATCTCCGAGGAGGTCGGCCTCAAGCTGGAGAACGCCGGTCTCGACCTGCTCGGCCGCGCCCGCAAGGTCGTCATCACCAAGGACGAGACGACGATCGTCGACGGCGCCGGTGACAGCGACCAGGTTCAGGGCCGCGTCAACCAGATCCGTGCCGAGATCGAGAACTCCGACTCGGACTACGACCGCGAGAAGCTCCAGGAGCGCCTCGCGAAGCTGGCCGGCGGCGTGGCCGTCATCAAGGCCGGTGCCGCGACCGAGGTCGAGCTCAAGGAGCGCAAGCACCGCATCGAGGACGCGGTGCGCAACGCCAAGGCCGCCGTCGAGGAGGGCATCGTCGCCGGTGGTGGCGTGGCTCTGCTCCAGGCCTCGGCCGTCTTCGAGAAGCTCGAGCTCACGGGTGACGAGGCGACCGGCGCCAACGCCGTCAAGCTGGCGCTGGAGGCTCCGCTCAAGCAGATCGCCGTCAACGGTGGTCTCGAGGGTGGCGTCGTCGTCGAGAAGGTGCGCAACCTGCCGATCGGTCACGGCCTCAACGCCGCGACCGGCGAGTACGTCGACATGATCGCCGAGGGCATTCTCGACCCGGCGAAGGTCACGCGCTCCGCCCTGCAGAACGCCGCGTCCATCGCCGCGCTCTTCCTCACCACCGAGGCCGTCATCGCCGACAAGCCGGAGAAGGCCGCTGCCGGCGGCGCTCCGGGCGGCATGCCGGGCGGTGACATGGACTTCTGATCCTGACGGATCGGTAGCTCCTGCACAGCTGTACACGACACCGGCCCCCGGGGATTCGTCCCCGGGGGCCGGTGTCGTCGTGTGTGCGGGCGTTGTCCACGCGGGTGCGCGGTCCGTACGGTCAGCCCGCGTCGAGGCCGTCGACCAGCCGGTTCAGGAAGCGGGCGAACGTGGCGTCGGGGGTGACCGGGCGCCCCGCCGAGGCGAGGGCCTCGGCGAGTTCCGGGTGGTGGCCGTCCGTGGCGACGGCGGCGAGGTAGAGCGCCTCGGCCGCGGCCCGGTCCGGCGACAGGGCGGCCTCGGCCTGCGCCACCTCGTGGGCCACGTGCCCGGCCACGAACGCGGTGAGCTGGGCGAAGACCTCCAGCCGGGCGCCGCCGTCGAGACCGCTGGGCCGCAGGGCGGCCAGGGAGTGTTCCAGGAAGGCGAGGGTGCGGGGGCCGAGGGTGCGGCGGGCGGGCACGGCGGTGGCCAGCCAGGGGTGGCTGAGCATGTGGTCGCGCTGGAGGTGCCCGATGGCCTTGAGGTCGGCCCGCCAGTCGCCGGTGAGCGGACCGGACGCCGGAAGTTCGCCGTTGACGTGGTCGATCATCAGGTCCAGCAGCGTCTCCTTGTCGGGGGCGTAGCTGTAGAGCGACATGACGCCCGCGCCCACCTCCGCGGCGACCCGTCGCATGGTGACCGCGTCGATTCCCTCGGTGTCGGCGAGGGCGACGGCCGCCACCGTGATCGCCTCGCGGCTGAAGGCGGGCCTGCGCCCCCGGCGGGGCCGGTCCGGGGTCAGCCAGAGTTCTCGGGGGTCGACGCCGGTGGCGCCGGCCCCTTCGGCACGGGTCACGATTCTGCTGTTCCCTTCCTCACTGCTGCGGCTCTTGTCTGTCACTCATCCAAGCATCCACTATTCTCGTACACAGTACGAGAAGGCATGAGCGATGGAGGCGAACGATGACATCACGCACGCACGACGCCCTGCCGAGGCCCGCCCTGACGCCGTCGGCCGCGAAGCCCCCGCTCTCCGCCCGGATGATGCGGGCCACCTGGCGCGGGCTTCCGGCCGCACGGCACAAGGCGGCCTGGGAGCCGGGGCTGACGGTCCCCGCCGCCGACGGCAGCCCCCTGGTCACGGACCACTACTTCCCCCGTGACGAGGGTGACCACCCCACCCTCCTCGTGCGCTCGCCCTACGGGCGGGGCGTGCCCTGGTCGCCCCAGTACGGCATGCTCTTCGCCGAGCAGGGCTTCCACGTGATCCTGCAGAGCTGCCGCGGCACCGGCGGCTCGGGCGGCACCTTCGACCTCTGGCGCAACGAGGCCGCCGACGGCCTCGCCACGGTCGACTGGCTGCGCGAACAGCCCTGGTTCAACGGCACACTCGGCACGGTGGGACCCAGCTATCTCGGCTACGTCCAGTGGGCACTCGCGCTGGACCCGCCGCCGGAGCTGAAGGCCATGGTGGTCCAGGTCGGCCTGCACGACCCGTACGCCCTCTTCCACACCGACGGGGTCCTCCACCTGGAGAGCGCGCTCCTCGTCGGCGCCGGCATGACGTACCAGCACCGCGGCGTGCGGCCGTTCATCAAGGCGACGCTCCGCCTGCGGCGCCACCTGAAGGACATCGTCGGCGCCCGCCCGCTCCGGGGCGCGTACACGGCCGGACTCGGGCAGGAAGTGCCCTGGCTGGACGACGTGATGACGCACCCGGACGCGGACGACCCTTACTGGCAGGGCGCTTCCGCGGGTGAGGCGGCCGAGCGGCCGGGCATCCCCACCGCCCTGGTCACCGGCTGGCACGACGCCCTCGTCGACCAGACCTTCCGGCAGTACGCGCGGCTGCGCGCGGCAGGCGGCGAGGCCGCCCTGCTCGTCGGCCCCTGGACCCACACCTCCGCCCTGCAGAAGGGCTGGCCCGAGGTGTTCGCCGAGAGCCTGGCCTGGCTCCGCGCCCACCTGTGCGACGACCCCTCGGAGCTGCGCCCCACCCCCGTACGCATCCACACGGGCGGTGCGGACGCGGCCTGGCAGGACCTCGACGTGTGGCCGCTCACCCCCGCCACCACCGCGTGGTACCCGACCGCCGACGGCCACCTCACCCGGCAGCCGCCCACGGACACCACCCCCCTGACATCCTTCCGCCACGACCCCGCCGCCCCCGCCCCCTCCCTCGGCGGTCCGTTGCTGTCCATCACTGCGGGCCCCCGGGACAACGCCACGCTGGAGTCCCGCGACGACGTACTCACGTTCACCGGCCCGGTGCTGACCGAACCCGTCACGGTCCTGGGCGCGGTCTCCGCGAGGATCAGCACATCCACGGACACGGGCTTCGGGGACGTCTTCACGCGGCTGTGCGACGTGGACGCGGCGGGCCGGTCCACCAACGTCTGCGACGGGCTCGCCCAGTTGCGTACGTCGGGTGAGGACCCGGCACACGTCACGGTCCCGATGAGCGTCACCGCGTACCGCTTCGCCGCGGGCCACCGCATCCGCTGGCAGATCGGCGCGGGCGCGCACCCGCGCTTCGCGCCGAACCCCGGTACGGGCGAATCCAGGGTGGACGCGCTGGAGTTCGCACCCGTGCGCGTCACCGTTCACGCGAATTCCGTACTCATGCTGCCGCAGGGCGAGGAGTGATCCCTTGGCCGAGCGAGGCGGAATCCAGCCCTTCGGATTCGCCGGCGTCTTGCCGGTGAGCACCTCGGGAACCGCCTGGCGCGGCAGGGTGGCCCGCCTCTCCCCGTCCCCGGAGGAGTGAACCTTCCCTGTCTACCCGGGACATACGGGGCGGGACCAGGCCCCGTGAGGGAAGTAAGCATTGCCCGACGAGGCGGGCCGGCCAGGGCTGCCGGCATCGCTCGGCGTGGCGGTGGGCCGGCGGCCGATGGGGCTGCCGGCCCGGGTGCACGTGGCGTGGGGCTTTCGCTGCCGACGCGCACCGAGCCGTCGTGCGGAGCCGTCAGAGCTGGTTGATCGGGCGCATGGCCAGGCCCTCGGTGCCGGCCCAGCCGTTGACCCGCGCCGCGTCGTCGTAGGAGACGGAGTGGAGGCCGCCGGGCAGGTCGAAGACGAGAGTGCCGCTGAGTTCGGTGCCCTCACCGGCGACCAGGGTGGCGGTGAACCGGGCGGACTGGTCGTACTCCGCCTCGCCTCCCTCGTCGTTGCCGAAGACGTAGAGGCCGGCGTATGCCTTGCCGCCTCCCTCGACGACGACGGGCTCCGTGTCCGGCTCTTCGAGGGGATCGACGGTCGGGGCGCTGTCACCGGCTCCGAGCCGCACCAGCGGTGCGTCGTTGAGGACACACGGCGACGTGCTGCCGTTGGTGACCGTCAGCAGGAAGTGGCGGGGAGTGTCCCCGGACGGGTCCTGGAGTTCGACCGCGGTCGTGAGGTCGGTGGCCTTGCAGTCCTGGTGGCTGGTGCCGTTGCCGCCGCCGGTCTCGCCACTGTCCCCGGCCGCGTCGTCCGTGGCGCCGCTGCTGCCGGTCCCGGAGTCGCCCGAGGGCTCGGCGCTCTTCGACGGACTTCCCGCGGCCGAGGCGGAGTTCGACGGGGCGGCGGATTCGTCGTCACTCCCGGAGGGCCGGCAGGCGGTGGCCGCCAGCAGGGCCGCGACCACGCCCGCTCCCAGGAGGGTGCCGCGCAATGCCTGACGTACTGAACCTGGTCTGGAAGTACTTGAGTTCATGGTGCGCTTCTCTTCCCCCGTGACCGGCCCCGGGCCGGCCTGTGTACCTGCGTCACAGGCGAGTGTGACCGCGGCCGAGCGGCGGGGCCACGCGGAACCCGGATCTGTTACCGCCCTCGGATGAACCGCCGACCGTGGCGTGACGATGTCCGGAGCGAGCGCGGCCGCCGGTGCTGTCGCGCAATGCGGGGGACATCGCTCTCACGCTTCGGGACAAGCCTCGGTGCCCTGTTTCCCGGGCCCGCGGGGGCAGGTCCGGGAAGCTGGGCACCGGGCAGCGGGTTCGACTCGCTCCCGCAGGTCGTCCGGCACGACCCACGGCCGAGCGCTCCGGCGGTCAGCGGCGCCGCAGTGCCGGGTCGAGCAGGGCGGGCGGGGTGTCGTTCTTCTCGTGCGGGGCCAGGTCGGTGCCCGGAGCGACGATCGCGTCGATCGCGTCCAGCACGTCGGAGGAGAGCACGGTGTCGGCGGCGGCGAGCTGTGTGTGCAGGTGGTCCAGCGTGCGGGGACCGATGAGTGCGCCGGTCACGGCGGGATGCGCGGTGACGAATCCGAGCGCGAGCTGGATCATGGTCAGGCCCGCCCCGTCGGCGACCTCGGCCAGCTGCTCGACGGCGTCGAGCCTGGCCCGGTTGGCGGGGACGGCGGTGTCGAAGCGTTGCGGCATGAACGCGGAGCGGTTGGTGGTGACGTCCTGCCCCTCGCGGATCGCGCCCGACAGCCAGCCCGAAGCCAGCGGGCTCCACACCAGCACACCGAGCCGGTACTGCTCGGCCACGGGCAGCACGTGGCTCTCGACGCCGCGCTGCAGGATCGAGTAGCTGGGCTGCTCGGTGACGTACCGGCCCAGGCGGTACTCACGAGCGGCCGACTGGGCCTGCGCGATGCGGTACGCGGGGAACGTCGATGAGCCGAAGTAGCGGATCTTTCCCGCCCGTTGCAGGTCGGTCAACGCCGACAGCGTCTCCTCGTCACTGGTGCTCGGGTCCCACCGGTGGATCTGGAAGAGGTCGACGTGGTCGACGTCGAGGCGGCGCAGACTGTTGTCCAGCTCGTTGATCAGCCAACGGCGCGAACTGCCCCGGTGGTTGGGCTCGTCGCCCATCGGCAGGCCCGCCTTCGTGGCCAGCACGATGTCGTCGCGGCGGCCCGCGATGGCCTTGCCGACCAGCTCCTCCGACTCGCCCCCGCTGTACACGTCTGCGGTGTCGATGAGGTTGATGCCGTTTTCGAGAGCGGTATCGACGAGAGCGGTGACCTCGTCCTGGGTGGTGCGCCCCATCTTCCCGAAGTTCATCGCCCCGAGCGCGAGGGAGCTGACCTGTACGCCGGTGCTGCCCAAGGTGCGGTATTGCATGATCGTGTTCCTCCATAGCGGGTGAAGCGTGGTCGCAACCCAGCCGTGGCTTGGCTGCCGGGCCCGCGCTCTGACATCATGAGCAAACGGAACCCTGTCCCGTTTGACGATACGGAACGCTGTCCCGTTTATCAAGGCGGCGAGGTTCGCGATGCCCGCAAGGGCGGTGGAGGAGCGGTAATGGAGGGAGTGGCGCAGTGAATGACGGCGACCCGGGCGCAGGGCACGCGGCCCGACCCAAGCGGGCGGATGCCCGGCGTAACAAGGAGGCGCTGCTCGACGCGGCCGCCACGGTCTTCGTCGCGTCGGGCGTGGAGGCGCCGGTACGCGACATCGCGGCCGAGGCCGGCGTCGGCACGGCCACGATCTACCGCCACTTCCCGACGCGGGCGGATCTCGTCATCGCCGTCTACCGGCACCAGGTGGAGGCCTGTGCCGAGGCCGGTCCGGCCCTGCTGGAGTCCGCCCCCACCCCTCACGCGGCACTGGAGCGCTGGCTCGACCTCTTCGTCGACTTCCTGGTCACCAAGCACGGCCTCGCCGCCGCACTGCAGAACGGCAACGCCGACTTCGGCGCACTCCACACCTACTTCGTCGATCGCCTCCTGCCGGTGTGCGACCAGCTCCTCGACGCTGCCACCGCCTCCGGCGAGATCCGTTCCGGCCTCGACGCGTACCAGCTCATGCGCGGCATCGGGAACCTCTGCATCGGCGCCGAGAACGACCCCCGCTACGACGCGCGCCGACTGGTCGCCCTCCTGGTCGCAGGGCTACGCCAACCGCGCTGACCGCGCTGACCGCGCTGACCGCGCTGACCGCGCTGACCGCGCTGACCGCGCTGACCGCGCTGACCGCGCTGACCGCGCTGACCGCGCTGACCGCGCTGACCGTGGTGCGCGGGACCGGCGAGGACGTGCGGCCCGACCTGTTCATGTCCACCGGCCGCCCGCACCGGGCCTGCCTCGCCCGCCCTTCGGGCGACGGTGTCGGAGCGACGGCACATGCCGGTGCCCCGTGGTCCCGGCCGAGAGGGAATGCGGATGGCGTTTCCCCGGGCGGTGCAGCCGCTTCCGACGCTCCGGCGGGCGGAGGCCCGCGCTGGAAGCCGGTCAGCCGGCGCTTCCGTTCCGCTTCGTACACCGCATCCACCTGTGTGTGGTGCCGGTCCACGAGATCGGCGAACCGGGCGACCCCGGCACGTTCGGCCGGCAAGAGGTCGTCGGCCGTCTTCTCGATGGCTGCGCGGATGCCGTCGCGCATGTCATGCGAAGCACGCGACGCGACCTCGGCGGCACTGGCCAGTTGGAGGTGGCCGAACTTGACGAGACGCCGGACGGAGTCGCGGGTCTCCGCCTCCGGCATGCCGAGTTCGGTGATCAGCCAGTCGAGATCGCCGTACCGGCCGCAGATGAGCGAAAGCCACTGACAGCGCATGTAGACACCGACGTCGGCGGCGGACAGGCGGGGGTCGGTGACGGAAGCGGAAGGGACGACCAGTACGTCCAACCCGCCGTCCCCGCGGATCGTCACCGGTTCGGGAATGGTCATGCCTTGTCCTCCGTGGGGGGCTTCGATGACAGGGGCCGCCGCTGGGGGCGCTCCTCCCGGGGCACCAGCCCCGCACGTACCGCGCCCATCCGGGCCCGTACGCCCTGCACGGGCACGGCGCCCGCCGGGCCCCTGGGTGCGTCGCCGGGCTTGCCCCGGCACGCTCCGCAGATGCCGCCCCGCATCGCCTCGGGGCTGCCGGGGGCGCGGCACTCGCGGCATTCCAGGGTCCGCAGGACGACCTCGCGGACGGGGGCGATGCGTGCCGGCGGCAGCTTGTCGAGCAGCCTCGTGCGGACGAAATGGAATGGGCTGTAGACCGGTACCGGCAGTCCTTGGGTCAGTGCGCACATGATCTCGGCCTCGGTGGAGCCGCGCTCGAACCATTCGGTGACCTGAGGCTCCAGCGCCACGCAGTGCGCGTGGGACAGTGGCAGCGTGGGCGCGGCCTCCCCGAGTGCGGCAAGCAGGATGTACGACCGGGAGCGGGTGGGCCGTTGGGTTTCCTGCGGTACGTCGCCCCGCGTGTACGCCGCCCACCACTCGTCGTCGCGCGCGGTACGGGAGAAGAACGTACGCGTCACCCAGAGCAGCGCCTCCTCGGTCGCCACGCACTCGCTGCCCCGACGCAGATGCCCGGCCTCCTGGAGCCGGTTCAGCGTGGTCCGCAGCGCGCACTGCCCGTACGGGAGCAGCTTGGCGAGCGTCTTCACGGAGATGTCGGCGCCCTCGCACAGCCCGTCGATGTACGCGGCGACTGCGGCGTCACGGGGGAGGAGATGGGCGAAGTCGTGGCCCGTGTGCGGGCGTTGGTCCGGGGCGGAACGCTTGCCGTATCCGGGATTCGCCATCGGGTGGTCGTGCGTGGGCGCGGGGCCGGGTGCGGAGAAAGGGGCACCACTAAGCTGGCTGGCAGCCATGAGATCGGGTCCGTTTCGATCGTCGTGGTCAGGCCCCTGCTCGGTGTTTCCGCACCGGCGGGGGCCGTCGTGTCCTGGCTGACGCTAGAGCGTCGCTACCCTCCGTCGCAAGTCGGTCGCGAAAAGTCAACCCGCCAGGCAGGGAGGGTGGGTGGGAATCAATCCCTCCACCCATTCCGCTGAAAGAGCGCTCGGATCTCGACGCTTGAGCCCCGAGGTGTGATCCGTGCCGGTCCGGTCCTGCTCGGCGTAGACGATCGCGGGTACGCCGCGTACGGGCTCCGCCCCAAGTCCCCCGCGTCCCCCGCACAAACCGGAGTTGAGAGTGAAATGGGCGCGCATCCATGCCCGCGTGGCCGCCCCGGGAGCATCCGTCGCGCCCACTTCACTCCCCATGTTCCTGACGGACCAGCCGACGAGGCGGTGGGGAGACGACGCGAAGCGCCTCCGGGGCGCTCACGGGCTCACTGACTTACTGGAGCTTCATGCCCGCGGGTGAGGTGAGGCCCTTGTCGGGGTGGGCACGGAATGTCGCCGTCCACGCGGTGGGCGGGCAGGACGCGCCGTTGGGGTGCTGTTCCTTCAGCGTGGCCCGGGTGCTGTCCTCGACCACCGTGTCACCGCTCTTCGCGGAGGTCACGGTGAGCCGTACCGGCACGGTGGACGCACCGACATCGTCGGGGAGCCGGACCGACAGCGAGCCGAACGGGTCGTCGGGACTGCCCGATGTCCGCTCCTCGCAGGCGTCGTCCACGCACAGCCGGATTCGTGCCTCGTCCCGGCCGCCGAAGTCGGCGGGCTGCCACACGGCGGAGACCTGCGAGTCCGCGCCGATCGTGGTGCACGGTTTGTCGTCGCCGAGTGACGAACATCCGGTCAGGGATGCCGCCAGGATCAGCGTGAGGAGGGCGCGGCGCATGGCGGTACCTCGCTATCGTGCCGGGGAGGCGCTGTCGGCCAGCCCAATAGCGGTGGAGTATAGCCAGCAGGGGGTGAACGATCCGCCGCCGTCAGTTGGAGAGCCGCCCGAACCGCCTGAACCGCCTCCGGCGCTGATGCCGCACCTTCCCGGCGCGAAACGGCCCGCCGATCATGCGCCCGGCGGGCCGTACGTGTTCCGCTGTACAAGGTGCTCTGCTCAGGACCTCTTCAGGTCGGCCACGAATGTCGACCAGGCCGCCGCGCGGAACATCAGCGCGGGGCCGTCGGTCACCTTGGAGTCGCGGAGGGGCGGGCCTCCTTCGGCGTTGTTGTCGTACAACCGTCCGATGCCATGGTGCGTCTGATGTGTCGGAACTGTCGTTCCCCCGTTGTTCGTCCGTACGTCTCCATCGCTTCACTGCAAGGGATCACTCATGCTCGGAACTGCTGCCGACCGCCTCCGCCCGTTGCGCAGAACCGCCGCCGCGGTCGGAGCCATCGCCCTGATCGCCATGGGCGCGGCTGCGGCACCCGCTTCCGCGGAAGGTGGCATCGCGCCCGGGGGCCTGCTGTTGGGGACACTGGCGCCCCTCGACGGAGTGAAGCCCGGCAGCGTCGTCGAGGTGCCCGGCACCATCGCGAACAAGGGCGCCGAGGCACTCGACAAGATCTTCCTGAGCTACAGCTTCAGCGACGGGCTGGCCGTCCGGGGAAAACTGCCCTCCAACTGCATTCTCCGAGGGACCGGCCGCGAAATCGATGCCCGTAACGTGGTCTGCGAGTTCGACCAGACCGTGAAGGCCGGTGGAATCTACGCGCCCGAGAAGACTCTGTCGCTGGACGTCCTCGATCATGCGCTGAACGAGATGGTCTCGGTGATCGTCAGCACCTACGACCCGTCTCCGGACGGTTTCTTCGACACCTGGCCCGGGACCGGACCTGCGGCGAAGTTGATCGAGCTGCCCTCGACCACTCCGGTGGGCGACGGCGATCACCCGTCCCGGAACGGTGACTCGCAGTGGGACTCTTCCGAACTGCTGGTGGATGCGGTGAACACGGCCGACCTCCAGATGGCGGTACGGGAGACGGAGCGCGTGGGTAAGTCGGTCACGATGGAGGCAACCTTCTCCAACGCGGGGCCGGCCTGGGTGAACCACTACGACAGTGAAACCTCGCTGACTCAGTTTCTGCTCAAGGTGCCCACCGGAACGACAGTGACGAAGGCGGACAACCGGTGCAAGAAGGTCAACGCCGGTAGCTACAACTGCGTCCCGTACACCCACGCCTCCCTGAGGGCGGGCGCCAAGGACACCTTCTCCCTCACGCTGCGCATCGACAAGGCGGTTCCCGGGGCCAAGGTTTCGGTGTCCCTCGAAAACAAGGCGCGCCCCTTCGACAAGAACAAGAAGAACGACAGCGCCACGCTTCTGCTCGTCCCCGGCAGTGACTCGACCGGCGGCTCCGGTTCCACGGGCGGCAGCTCGACGGGCGGTGGCGGTTCGACGTCGTCGACCGGCGGCTCCGGTTCCACGGGTGGTTCCGGTTCCACGGCTGGTTCCGGCAGCGCGTCCACCGGCGGCTCCGGTTCCACGGGCGGTTCCTCCACCGTCGGCTCCGCGACGACCGGATCCGCCACCACCGGCTCCTCGGGTACCTCGGGCTCCTCGACCACCACGGGCGGCAGCATGGCGAACACTGGCTCCGGTTCGACTCTGCCGCTGGCGGGCGCGGCTGCCGCGATCGTTGCCGCCGGTGCGGGCACGGTCCTGCTGGTCCGCCGCCGCGCGGCCCGGAGCTGACGCCGAACCATCCCGACACGACACGACACGACACGACACGACACGGCCCGCCGAGCATCCGTCCGGCGGGCCGTACGTGTTCCGCTGGGCAAGGTGCTCTGCTCAGGGCCTCTTCAGGTCGGCCACGAATGTCGACCAGGCCGTTGCGCGGAACATCAGCGCCGGGCCGTCGGTCACTTTGGAGTCGCGGACGGGGACGATCTCGGGGACGCCGTCGAGGACTTCGAGGCAGTCGCCGCCGTCTCCTCCGCTGTAGGTGGACTTGCGCCACGTGGCGACCTCCAGGCAGTCCCCACCGCTGCCGCCGCTGTACGAGGACTTGTGCCAGGTCGCCGTGGACAGGTCGTAGTCAGAATCGCTGAGCTTCATGGTCGTAATCCTCCGCCACCGACTCGATCAGGGCCAGGGACGCTGCCGGTGAGATCGCGCTGGCCACCACCAGATCGTAGGTCAGTTCGTACTGACGGATCGCAGCCGGATCGTCCTGCAACTGTCCAGTTCCCAGGCCCTGTAGATAGGCGAGCGGTGGTGCGTCGGGGAAGGCCATCAGCTTGAGTGAGCCTTCGAGCGCCATATGGGCGCCAGTAGAGAAGGGCAGTACCTGCGCGATGACGCGATGCTGTTGGATCAGCCCGGCAATATGGCGAAGTGTCGCCGCCATGGTGGCGGGCCCACCCACCGCCCGCCGTAACACCGCCTCGTCCAACACCACCCACAACATGGGCGATGTTGGATCGGCGAGGATCTGGGCGCGCTCCAGCCGGGTCGTCACCAGCTCGTCGATGACGCTCTCCATCGCCGTCGGCCGGTACGCCCGGAACACCGCCCGCGCATACGCCTCCGTCTGCAACAGCCCCGGGATGAGCTGAGGCGCGTACTCCCGGATCGCCTCCGCGCGGGCTTCCGCCTCGGCCGCCTCCGCGAAGTGTTCCGGGTATTTGGACGTCTTCAGCGCCGCGCAATTCCGTACGAAGAACCCGTCCGCGCCCAGCACCTCGTCGAACTTCTCCGCCTGGTCCATCTGCATCCGCCGCACCCCGGACTCCAGCTGTCCGATGAACGAGCCGCTGACGAAGAGCGGGGCGCCGAGCTCGCTCTGGGAGAGGCCCGCTTCCTCTCTTCGGTGGCGGAGTTCGGCGCCGAGAAGGGCGCGCGGAGAGGAGGAGGGATCGAGCTTCCTGGGACCTGGCATGACAACTCCCTGTGGCACACGTGCGGTTGTTGGAACTGCGCCTCTTCCAGGCTAACGAGAGATTGGCCACGCTGGGTATGCATCGGGACTACTCAGAGTGGAAGGAATGGATCATGACGACTACGGAACGGCGCAGGGCGGCAGCGGGCAGGGTGCGGGAGGCGGAGGAGCTGGTGGTGCGGTTGCGGGGAGGGTTCGCGGGGGTCGGGGTCGTGCTGCCCTCGTTGCGGGTCGATCCGCTCTCGTTCGCGGGCGACGGGCCGGTCGCGCTCCTCGATCTGGGCCGCTGCAACCTCGATACGGCGTTGCGGCTGGTGCAGGTGCTGGAAGGCAAGGCGGCAGGTCATGACGGCTGACGCCGGTGGGCTGGAGGCGTGCACGCCGGAGCCCGGGTCGTTCGCGGTCGATGCGCGGAACGGGCGTGTGGGCCGCGTGATGGGGCGGGTCGGCCCGTATGTGCAACTGCGTCCGCCGGGTGGTGGCGCGGAGTGGGACTGCCCGCCCGACAGCGTCAGGCCCGCGCCGCCGGGGCTCGTGCTCCGGGCGCGGGTGACGGAGGTCAACCGCGAGGGGCAGCTGCCCCGGTGAGGGGTGCGGGCTTCCGTAACGAGGTGGTCGGGGAACGCAAAAAGAAGATGAGAGTACGCAGTTAATCGGCAAGCTCTCGAAAATCTCCTTGCGTGAGTCTTGTGGGGTGGGACGTGCGGGTCCTACTGTCGCCTCACCTTCCCGGCGGCCGCCCCACCCGGACGTCCCGGTCGTTCACCCCTCCTCAGAGAAACGGGCCTGCGATGTCACGGAAGATCACCGGTGTCGGAGCGAGGGTGCGAAGACCGCGCCGAACGGGGCTGTACGCGGCCGCGGTTGCCTCGATGACCGCAGCCGCCGTCGGCCTCGGGGTGTCGGCAGGTACGCCTGCGGGCGCCCGCCCCGTCGCCGCACCGGCTGCCGCCGCACCGGCGCCCGTCGTCACCCGGGCCGCCCTCGATCCCGCGCTGGTCGCGGGCCGGGGCGCGAAGGTGGCGTTCGCCGAACAGGAGGCCGAGAACGCGGTCACCAACGGCACGGTCATCGGCCCGGACCGCACCGCCTACACGCTCCCCGCCGAGGCGTCCGGCCGTAAGGCCGTCACGCTCGCACCGGGCCGGCACGTCGAGTTCACGCTGCCGGCGTCCGCCAACGCGATCACCGTGCGCTACAGCATCCCGGACGCCCCGGGCGGCGGCGGGATCACGGCGCCGCTCGATGTCGCGGTGAACGGCAAGAAGCGCTCCACGATGACGCTGACCTCGCAGTACTCATGGTTGTACAACCAGTACCCGTTCTCGAACGACCCGGGCGCCGGGCTGCTCCACCCCGACTGGTGGATCACCGAGTGCTCCTGCGTGCCCGCCGCCACGACCCCGGCCCCGGCCATCGAGAAGCCGTTCCGGGCCAGCCACTTCTACGACGAGCAGCGGCTCCTGCTCGGCCGGACCTACCGGGCCGGTGACACCGTACGGCTCACCGTTCCGGCGGGCAGCCGGGCCGTGCCGACGACCGTCGATCTGCTGGACTCGGAACTCGTGGGCCTTCCGCACTTCGAGCCGCTCGCCGCCAACGTCCTCGCGTTCGGAGCCGATCCGACCGGCCGGCGGGACGCGGCGGACGCGATCGACAAGGCCATCGCCTTCGCCAGGCGCACCCACCTCAAGGTGTACATCCCGCCGGGCACGTACCGCGTCGACCGGCACATCGTCGTCGACGACGTCACGATCGTCGGCGCGGGCAACTGGTACACGAGGATCAAGGGCCGCGAGGTCGCGCTCGACAAGCCCGCCGCCGACGGCTCCGTCCACACCGGCGTCGGCTTCTACGGCAAGGACGCGGCGGACGGCGGCAGCCGCAACGTCCACCTCTCCGGCTTCGCCATCGAGGGCGACGTACGGAGCCGCATCGACACCGACCAGGTCAACGGCATCGGCGGCGCGCTCAGCGACTCGACGATCGAGGGGCTGCACATCAGCCACACCAAGGTCGGCATGTGGTTCGACGGGCCGCTGAAGAACCTGCGGATCAGCGACAACATCATCGTCGACCAGATCGCCGACGCCATCAACTTCCACACCGGTGTGACCGATTCCCGCGTCTCGCACACCTTCGTACGCAACTCCGGCGACGACGGCCTCGCGATGTGGTCCGAGAAGACGGCGAACGCCCGCAACACCTTCGACCACAACACCGTCCAGACCCCGGTCCTCGCCAACGGCATCGCGATCTACGGCGGCACCGACAACACCGTCTCCGACAATCTCGTCGCCGACCCGGTCCGCGAGGGCAGCGCCCTGCACGTCGGCTCCCGCTTCGGCGCCGAGCCGTTCGCCGGGAGGCTGAACCTCACGGGCAACACGACGGTCCGCTCCGGTACGTACGAACTGAACTGGAACATCGGCCTCGGCGCCCTGTGGATCTTCGCCCTGGACCGGAGCATCGACGGCGCCGACATCCAGGTCACCGGCAACAACTTCCTCGACAGCACCTACAACGCGATCATGCTGGTGTCCGACTGGGCGGTGAAGGACCAATACGTCATCAAGGGCGTCCACTTCAAGGACATCAAGGTCGACGGCACCGGCACCTCCGTGCTGAGCGCCCGGGCGGCGGGCGGCGCCACCTTCGAGAACGTGGACGCGCGGAACGTGGGCGCGGTCGGCGTCAACAACTGCGGCTCGTTCAACTTCCCGGCGACCGGTTCGGAGTTCTCCCTGACGGACCTGGGCGGCAACGACGGCGACTGGCTCGCCCCCTGGCTGCTGCCGAACACCATCACCTGCAACGACCGGCCCGACGTCGTCCCGCCGCCCGCACCGGGTGCGTGGTGACGCGCGTGTAGGGCGCTCAAGCGCAGACCGGCGGACCGGCGGACCGGCGGACCGGCGCAGGCTGGCGCGGACCAGCCGACCAGCCGACCAGCCGACCGGCCGACCAGGAGACCGGCGCAGACCAGGAGACCGGCGCAGGCCGGCAGGCCGGCGGCACCCGGCATCTACTCGATGCCGGGTGCCGTGTGCCGGGTGGACGCGCTTCGGGCTACCTCGCGAGTCCGGCCGGTTCGTCCAGTCGCGTCAGCTTCCGAGGGTTCCTCACCAGATAGACCCGGGTGATCAGCCCGTCCTCCACCACAAGGCTCACCGCGGCCGGCTCGCCGTCGACCTCGATCAGGCCGGCAGGCGCGCCGTTCAGCCACACGGGCGTCGTCTCGACCGCCCCCTTCACCTGGTTCGCGCGCCCGAGCACCGCAGCCACCAGTTCGGCGCCGTGGAGCGGAGCAAGCGCGGCGGCCGCAATCCCGCCACCGTCGGCGACCAGCACCACATCCGGTGCCATGATCTCCATCAGCTCCCGCACCTGCCCGGTGCGCAGTGCGGCCAGAAACTGCTCCACCACGGCCTGTTGCTCGGAACGGCTCACCTGCACCCGCGGCCGCCGGGCCGCCACGTGCTCGCGGGCCCGCCGCGCGGTCTGGCGTACCGCGGCCGAGGACTTCCCGACGGCCTCGGCGATCTCGCCGTACGGCATGTCGAAGACCTCGCGGAGCACGAACACCGCCCGCTCGGTCGGCCCGAGCGTCTCCAGCACGGTCAGCAGCGCCATCGAGACGCTCTCCGCGAGTTCGACGTCCTCGGCGACATCCGGGCTGGTCAGCAGCGGTTCGGGCAGCCACTCGCCCACGTAGTCCACTCGGCTGCGCGACAACGTGCGCAGCCGGTTCAGCGCTTGCCGGGTGACGATCCGGACGAGGTACGCCCGCGGGTCGTTCACCTGCGCCCGGTCGACGGCGGCCCACCGCAGCCAGGACTCCTGCAGCACGTCCTCCGCGTCGGCCGCGGAGCCGAGCATCTCGTAGGCGACCGTGAACAGCAGGTTGCGATGCACGACGAACGGGTCCATGGTCATGACGCCGACGCTACGCCGGACTTCTCCGGGCGCCCGGCCAGCGGAATCTCGCACGAGGCGGAGAAGCCCTGCGACTCGACCCCGTTCGCCACGTTGGCCCTGGTCGCGAGATTGACGTACGCGATGAACGCGGTGAGTTCGATCATCGCCGCAGGGCCGAGCCGGGCGAGCAGACCCGCGTACAGCTCGTCGGTGACGGTCAGCGGAGTGTTCGTCAAGGCCTCGGCGTACTCCAGCACGTCCCGCTCCAGTGGCTCGAAGACGTCCGACTCCCGCCAGCGCGGCACCTGGCTCGCCTTGGCCAGGTCCAGGTTCTCGTTCTGCGCCTGGAAGTACCCGATGTCGAGGCACCAGCTGCAGCCGACCTGCGCCGCGACGGCCATGTGCGCGAACGACTTCAGGCTCGCGTCGGCCGTGTCCCACGCGCCCACCTTGCCGCCGAACTCCAGGTTGTCCTGGGCGACGGCGGGGCTGTGCCACAGCACCTCGACGTTCTCGGGCACGACCCCGAGCTGCTTGATCATGTTGTCCTTGAGCTCGGTGGGGAGCTCGGCCTTGGAAATACGAAGCGCCATGGTGTTCTCCTCGGAAGTCTGCCTCTGTGGCATGAAGACACCGCCCGGCCCTCGCATGTGACATCCACCCGTGACGAGGCGGCCAGTAATTCCTCAGTAACGGGCTCCTCGTAGGTTCTCGCACCAACCTGGCCGTGCTTGCGGTGCCACCCCCGGTCTCCGGAGGTCCGTCCGGGTTGCAGCGCACCTCTCCCGGTAGGAGCTCCCCTTCATGTACCCATCCAGAAGCCCCCGGCGCCGCGGCGTCGCATGGGCGGCGACCGCGTTCACGGCTCTGTCCGTGCTCGGTGCGGCGCCGTCCGCGATCGCAGCCACCGGTTCCGGATCCACCGCGACCCCCGCCCCGGCCGCCAAGGTCGACTCCGCTCTCCGTGCCGCCGTCGGCAAGGGCGAGGAGTCGACCTTCTTCGTCGTCATGAAGCAGCGGGCCGACCTCACCGCAGCCCAGGGCAAGCGCGCGCACAAGGACAGGGCGAAGTCGGCCTTCTCCGCGCTGCGGGCCGAGGCCGGCACCTCGCAGAAGTCCCTGGCGTCCTTCCTCGACAGGAAGAAGATCGGCCACGAGTCGTTCTGGATCGCCAACGCCGTCAAGGTGACGGGCGACCAGAAGCTCGTCAACGAGCTCGCCGAGCGGTCCGATGTCGCGAGCATCGTCAAGGAGCAGCACTACGCGCTCGACGAGCTGGAGTCGTCCACGACACCGGGCACGGAGACCGACGCGGACTCGGGCGCCACCGACGCCACCCCGGAGTGGGGCGTCAAGGACATCGGGGCGGACCAGGTCTGGGACCAGTACGACGACCGCGGTGACGGGATCGTCATCGCCAACGTCGACTCGGGTGTGCAGTACGACCACCCGGCGCTGGTGGGGAACTACCGGGGCAACCTGGGCGACGGCTCGTTCAGCCACGACTACAACTGGTTCGACCCGACCGGCCAGTGCACCACCGGGGCCCCCTGCGACAACAACGGCCACGGCACCCACACCATGGGCACGATGGCCGGCCAGGACGGCGTGGGCGTCGCCCCCGGCGCCAAGTGGATAGCAGCCAAGGGCTGCGAGGCCAGGGAGTGCTCGGACTCCTCGCTGCTCGCGGCCGGCCAGTGGATCCTCGCCCCGACCGACCACAACGGGCAGAACCCGAAGCCCGAACTTGCGCCCGACATCGTCAACAACTCCTGGGGCGGCGGTGACACGAACTTCTACCAGGACATCGTGAAGGCGTGGAACGCCGCCGGGATCTTCGAGGCCTTCGCCTCGGGCAACGACGGCGACGGCGCGACCTGCTCGACCGGCCACGCGCCGGGCTCGCAGGCCGACTCCTACGGGGTGGGCGCCTATGACGTCAACGGGAAGATCGCCGACTTCTCCGGCTTCGGCCCGTCCGTCTTCGACGGCTCGATGAAGCCGAACATCTCCGCGCCGGGCGTCGACGTGCGCTCCACCTGGCCGGGCAACAGCTACAACTCGATCTCCGGTACGTCGATGGCGACCCCGCACGTCGCGGGCGCCGTCGCCCTGCTGTGGTCCGCGGCCCCCTCGCTCATCGGGAAGATCGACGA
Organism: Streptomyces sp. NPDC002809; assembly: GCF_040295435.1. NCBI lineage: Bacteria > Bacillati > Actinomycetota > Actinomycetes > Kitasatosporales > Streptomycetaceae > Streptomyces > Streptomyces sp. NPDC002809. The sequence continues at coordinate 22,759 of NZ_JBEOVJ010000023.1, read as the reverse complement.
GACCCGCGCGCTGCTCGACCAGGGTTCCGCCGACGTCGACGACACCCACTGCGGCGGCACCGCGGCGATGAACAACGTGTGGGGCAGCGGAAAGCTGGACATCCTCGCCTCCGTCGACGCCGCCCCGCACACCGCGGGCACCCTCACGGGCACCGCGACCGACCGGGCAACCGGCAAGGCCGCGACCGCCACCGTGACCGCGCAGAACGCCGACACCAAGCGCTCGGTCACCACCGGCGCCGACGGCACCTTCCGGCTGCACCTGCCCGCCGGTACGTACGCGGTCACCACCACCGGCTACGGCTTCGCGTCCCGCACCGACTCGGTGACCGTCGCCGTCGGCGAGACCGGGACCCTGGACCTCGCGCTCGACGCGGTCGCCCACCACGCCGTCTCCGGCACGGTCCTGGACGTCACCGGCAAGCCGCTCAAGGGCGCCACGGTGAAGTTCGCCGACGCCCCGCTGGACGCGGTCACCACCGGCGCCGACGGCACGTACGCCTTCCCGTCCGTGGCCGAGGGCTCCTTCCGCCTCGCCGTGAACCCCGCCGCCCCGGTGCTGTGCAACGGCAACTGGACCGGTTCCGTCACCGTCGACGGTGACGAGGCCGTCAAGACCTCGCTGCCCCCGCGCACCGACGCCGCCGGTACGTACTCCTGCGCGCCCGCCGCGTACAGCTGGGTCGCCGGGAAGACGAACGTCGCCCTGAGCGGTGACGAGAACGCCAAGGCCGTCGCCCTGCCGTTCCCCGTGACGTACTACGGAGTCACGTACACAGGCGCCAACATCACCACCAACGGTCTGGTGAACTTCCTGTCGCCGCGGCTCGGCGACTACGAGAACACCGCGCTGCCCGCCGCCGCGCAGCCCAACGGCGCCGTCGCCGCGTTCTGGGACGACCTGACGATCGACAAGAAGTCCAGCGTCCGGACCACCACCACGGGCACGGCCGGCCACCGCACCTTCGCCATCGTGTGGGACAACGCCGCCCTCGTCTCCGACACCTCGGTGCGCCTCAGCTTCGAGGCCGTCTTCGACGAGGCGACCGGTGCGATCACCCTCCAGTACAAGGGGATCGGCACCAAGGCCGCGCAGAAGGGCTCCTCGGCGACCGTCGGCATCGAGAACCAGGCCGGTACGGACGCCCTCCAGTACTCCTTCAACGAGTCCGTCCTGACGGACGCCTCCGCGATCCGCTTCTCCCCGAAGGCCGCGTGATGAGGAACATCAACCGAAGAGGCCTCCGCCTCGCCTCCGCCCTGGTGGCCGCCGGACTGGTGCTGAGCGCCGCTCCGGCCGTCCTCGCCGCCGACGCCGAGGACGGCAACGGTCTGCTGACCCTCACGGACAGCCAGACCGCCGACCTCTCCGCCCGCGCCCGGCTCGACCCGTACGGCGACGCCGAGGGCCAGGCCGCGTACGACCCGCAGGGCGCGGAGGTGCGCGAGGACGCGGATACGGCACCCACCACCGGCAGCGGCTCGTCGCTCGACGGTGCCACCACCGACGCGGGCGGCTCCTGGAAGATCACCCAGAAGTCGTCCGTCGAGGGCGAGACCGGCATGGTCGCGACCGCCCCGGTGGCGGGCTCGAAGGGCGACTACTTTGCCCTGAACGCACTCGGCCCGGTCCAGCGCCGCACCGCCGACGGCAAGGAGGTGTGGCGGCGGGACAACGCCTCGCTGTACACCGACTGGAAGATCACCAACATCCGGCCGTGGCAGACCGAGCCCTATCCGGCCCGCATCGTCATGGGCTACAACGCCGTCAGCCCGTTCACCCCGGCCTCCGACAACGGCTACACCACCGGCGACCTGACCGGCGACGGCGTGGACGACGTGGTCTTCACCGCGGACGTCGGCGCCTACCCGTACCGCCCGTTCGCCGCCCCCGGCTCCACGCTGCCCACGGGCACGTTCGTGACGATCCTGGACGGTGCGAGCGGAAAGACGCTGTGGAGCAAGCTCTACACCGGCGCGTACAACATCAAGCTGGTCGGCAAGACCCTGGTCGTCGCCGACTCGCCGACGTTCAACCTCAACGCACCGGCCGACTCGAAGACGACGCTGAGCGGCATCCGCTTCTCGTACGCCGACGGCGCGCTCACGCCCGCCACGACCTGGTCGTACGACACCGGCGTGTTCACCGGCGCCGGCTGGGGCAGTCTGGAGCCGCTGGGCGACGGCCTGATCGCCGCCTCGTGGGACCAGCGCAAGCTGAGCGCCACCGCGGACCCGTCAGGCCACACCATGGTGTTCGACACCGCGGACGGCAGCGTCAAGTGGGAGCAGACCAACCGCCTCTACTCGCGCCAGCTGCACTACGACGCGGCCCGCAAGAGCATCGTCGCGCTGGAGCAGTCCGACCCGAACGAGGGCGTCGTCTACGAGATCGCCTCGTACAAGCTGTCCGACGGCACCCGCACGACCGTCGACCGCCGGGAGAACGCACTGCCGTTGGACCTGGTCATCGGTGACATCCAGGGCGGCTCCCGGTCGGAGTACACGGTCAGCGAGTCGACCCTGGACCCCAACCTGTTCATCAACGCCAACACCGTGCGCGCCCTGAACGGCGACGACGGCACCGAGCTGTGGTCGCGCACCATCAAGCGCGATCCGTCCAACGGCCACGACGGCGGCGGGGCGTGGGGCCTGAAGGTGGTCGACGGCAAGGTCGTCGCCTCGTACAAGGACGACGCGGGATTCGAGACCGCCGACAACCGCAGCGCGAGCCGCTACGGCCGCCTGGCCGTCCTGTCGGGCAAGGACGGCTCGGTGCGCTGGGAGCAGCGCGGCCTGGTCACCTCGCAGATGTGGGCGGAGCCGTTCCGCAAGAACAACGGCTGGCGGCTGCGGACGGTCGACACCAACGAGAACATCCGCACGTACAACCTGGGCAGCGGCAGGCAGGAGAGCCTGCTCCCGCTGCGCTCCGCGGTCAGCTCGGCGGTGTCCACCGACATCAACGGCGACAAGAAGCAGGACCTGATCGTCGGTGGCACGTCGAACGGTGTGTTCGCGTACGACGGCCCCTCGACGGTCTCCGGGAAGCCGAAGCCGCTGTGGACGGCCACCGTGCCCGGCCAGGTCCACGGCCTGGTGACGGCGGACGTCAACGGGGACGGGCGGGACGAGATCATCGTCGCCGCCGACTCCGCGACCGCGGTGGTGGACTCCCGTACCGGCAAGGTCCTCACCACGATCGACGGCGAGGGACAGTTCGTCCGTGCGGCCACCGCCGCCGACGTCAACGGCGACGGCCGGGCCGAGATCCTCGTGGCCACCGACAAGGTGCGCGCCTACAAGGCCGACGGCAGGAAGCTGTGGGAGTACAGCGCCCCGGCCGAGGTGGGTGACGTCGTGTTCTCCGACGTCTCGGTCAACGACGGGCACGTGTACACCCAGTACGCCTCCAACTTCAGCGGTGCGGGCTCCATGGCCGAGAGCAAGGTCGGCGGTGTCGCCCTGAACGCCCGGACCGGCGCCCTGGACTGGTCGTTCACCCCGAAGCCCGGCGAGGACACCGACGGCAAGCTCTACGGCGCCCCGCTGGACGCGGGCACGTTCGCCTCGGCGGGCATTCCGTACGCCGACGGGCACGCGGTCGTGTTCACCTCGTTCACCAGGAACGCCGACGGCAACCTGATCACCCTCGTGCAGATCCGCGACGGCCGCACCGGCGCGCTGCTGCACGAGGCCACGGACGGTGCCCCCTGGGGGCTCGGCAACTGGCTGACCGGGCCCGAGGGCCTGATCCTGGTCAGCAGGGTGGCCCTGCGCACGTTCGGGCCGGACGGCCAGGACTCGCGGGTCTTCACGATCGCGGACTCGCAGACGGCCGCGTTCGCGAAGGGCCCCGGCGGGCAGCGGATCATCGTCTCGGGCGAGGTGGGCGGCCTGAGCACCTACGACCCGTCCATCCTCACGGCCGGAACGGACTATCCGCACAGCGTGGCGGACATCGCCGCCATGGGCGGCAAGGAGATCTTCGTCGCCGACCTGAACGGCGACGGGACCGATGAGGTCGTGTCGCTGAACCTCGACGAATACGGCGCGGACCGCACTGCGGATCTTGAGGGCGGCGGCCTCTCCTCGCCGTACACCGCGATGCGCCGGACCATCGTGGGGACGATCGCCCCTGCCTGATCCTTTCCTGATTGCCGCAGGCCTCCGAGTCCACGACCCGGGGGCCTGCGGCGTGCCGCGGCCGGTACGGGCCGTCCCGGATGCCTGCCGGATGTCTGCCGGACGCATGCCCCGCCCGGCGCCGTCCGGCGGAGTACCGCGGCCATCGGCTGCGCCACCGTCATCACGGCGGCCTTGCGACAACGCAGGGCATTCCGCGCCCCGGCGTGGCACGCTTTCACAGGTGACCAGCAGAACCGACCCTGCACAGCACCTGAGTGATCTCGCGCGGCTCCGCCGCGTCCGCGACCGCATCGACCGGGAGTACGCGCAGCCGCTGGACGTCGAGGCCCTCGCCCGCGGCGTGCACATGTCGGCCGGGCACCTCAGCCGGGAGTTCCGGCGCGCCTACGGCGAGCCCCCGTACGGCTACCTCATGACGCGGCGCATCGAGCGGGCCATGGCCCTGCTGCGGCGCGGCGATCTCGGCGTCACCGAGATCTGCTTCGAGGTGGGCTGCTCTTCGCTGGGGACGTTCAGCAGCCGCTTCACCGAACTCGTCGGGGTGCCGCCCAGCGTCTACCGGCGCGAGGCGCAGCAGGCCGCGCAGGCGCAGCAGGCCGGGGCGGGGGTCCCTTCGTGCCTGGAGAAGCAGGTGACGCGACCGGTCAGGAATCGAGAAGCGCCGGTCAGGAAGCCGGATTAGCGTGACGGACATGGACATCAACATTCACTCCACCTTCCTTCCGCACGACGATCCGGACGCCTCGCTGGCCTTCTACCGCGATGTGCTCGGCTTCGAGGTCCGGGGCGACGTCGGCCGGGGCGCGATGCGCTGGATCACGGTCGGCCCCGCCGGTCAGCCCGGTACGTCCGTCGTCCTGGAGCCGCCGTACGCCGATCCGTCCGTCACCGACGAGGAGCGCGCCACCGTCGTCGCGATGATGGCCAAGGGCACCTTCGCCCGCGTCCTCCTGGACACGGCCGACCTCGACGCCACCTTCGAGAAGGTGCAGGCCGGTACCTCCGAGATCGTCCAGGAGCCGACCGAGCAGCCCTACGGCGTACGCGACTTCGCCGTCCGCGACCCCGCAGGCAACCTGATCCGCATCCAGGAACGGCGCTGAGCCGCCCTCCTCCCCCCGACCACCTCACAGCCGTGACCCGCACGAAGCCGGCCGGACCGGGCCGGGCGACGCCGACGGGGCCGCCGGGGCGGCCCCGCCAACAGATGGAGACACGATGACCAGGGCCAAGAGGGCGGACACGCAGGCGTCCGCGCCGCACGTGGGCGACAGCCACGATCTGATCCGTGTGCACGGCGCGCGCGTGAACAACCTCAAGGACGTCAGCGTCGAGATCCCGAAGCGCCGGCTGACCGTGTTCACCGGTGTCTCCGGCTCGGGCAAGAGCTCACTCGTGTTCGGCACGATCGCCGCGGAGTCGCAGCGGCTGATCAACGAGACGTACAGCGCCTTCGTGCAGGGCTTCATGCCCACGCTGGCGCGGCCGGAGGTCGACGTACTCGAAGGGCTGACCACCGCGATCAGCGTCGACCAGCAGCGGATGGGCGCCGACCCCCGCTCCACGGTGGGCACCGCCACCGACGCCCACGCGATGCTCCGCATCCTGTTCAGCCGGCTCGGCAAGCCGCACATCGGCCCGCCCAGCGCGTACTCCTTCAACACCGCATCGGTCCGGGCGAGCGGCGCGATCACCGTCGAGCGGGGCAACAGGACCAAGGCGCAGAAGGCGACCTTCCACCGCACCGGCGGCATGTGCACGCGCTGCGAGGGCCGGGGCTCGGTCTCCGACATCGACCTCACCCAGCTCTACGACGACACCAAGTCGCTCTCCGAGGGCGCGTTCACCATCCCCGGCTGGAAGTCGGACAGCCAGTGGACCGTGCAGGTCTACGCCCAGTCCGGATTCGTCGACCCGGACAAGCCGATCCGCAAGTACACCAAGAAGGAACTGCAGGACTTCCTCTACGGGGAGCCGGTCAAGGTCAAGGTCAACGGCGTCAACCTCACCTACGAGGGGCTGATCCCCAAGATCCAGAAGTCTTTCCTGTCCAAGGACAAGGAGGCGATGCAGCCGCACATCCGGGCGTTCGTGGAGCGCGCGGTCACGTTCACCGTCTGCCCCGAGTGCGACGGTACGCGGCTGAGCGAGGGCGCCCGCTCCTCGAAGATCAAGCGGATCAGCATCGCCGACGCGTGCGTGATGGAGATCAGGGACCTCGCCGAATGGGTGCGCGGCATCGAGGAGCCGTCGGTGGCGCCGCTGCTCGACGCGCTGCAGCAGACCCTCGACTCGTTCGTGGAGATCGGTCTCGGCTACCTCTCGCTCGACCGGCCCGCGGGCACGCTGTCGGGCGGTGAGGCGCAGCGCGTCAAGATGATCCGTCACCTCGGCTCCTCGCTCACCGATGTCACCTATGTCTTCGACGAGCCCACGATCGGTCTGCACCCGCACGACATCCAGCGGATGAACAAGCTGCTGCTGCGGCTGCGCGACAAGGGCAACACGGTGCTCGTCGTCGAGCACAAGCCGGAGACGATCGTGATCGCCGACCACGTCGTCGACCTGGGCCCGGGCGCCGGTTCGGGCGGCGGCACCATCAGCTTCGAGGGCACCGTCGAGGGGCTGCGGGCAAGCGACACGATCACCGGCCGCCACTTCGACGACCGGGCCACCGTCAAGGACACGGTCCGCAAGGCCACCGGTGCGCTGGAGATCCGCGGCGCGACGGCGAACAACCTGCGGAAGGTCGACGTCGACGTCCCGCTCGGGGTCCTCGTCGTCGTCACCGGGGTCGCCGGTTCCGGCAAGAGCTCGCTCGTGCACGGCTCGATTCCGGCGGGGGAGGGCGTGGTGTCGATCGACCAGAGCCCGATCCGCGGTTCGCGGCGCAGCAACCCGGCGACGTACACCGGACTGCTCGAACCGATCCGCAAGGCGTTCGCCAAGGAGAACGACGTGAAGCCGGCGCTGTTCAGCGCCAACTCCGAGGGTGCCTGCCCCACATGCAACGGAGCAGGCGTCATCTACATGGACCTGGCGATGATGGCCGGGGTCGCCACGCCCTGCGAGGACTGCGAGGGCAAGCGGTTCCAGCCCGCGGTGCTGGAGTACAAGCTCGGCGGCCGTGACATCAGCGAGGTACTCGCGATGTCGGTGGCCGAGGCCGAGGAGTTCTTCGGCGCGGGCGAGGCGCACCTGCCGGCCGCGCACCGCATCCTGGACCGGCTCGCCGACGTCGGCCTCGGCTACCTCAGCCTCGGTCAGCCGCTCACCACGCTGTCGGGCGGCGAGCGCCAACGCCTCAAGCTGGCCACCCACATGGGCGACAAGGGCGGTGTCTACGTCCTCGACGAGCCGACCACCGGACTACACCTCGCCGACGTCGAGCAGCTGCTCGGTCTGCTCGACCGGCTCGTCGACTCGGGCAAGTCCGTCATCGTCGTCGAGCACCACCAGGCCGTGATGGCGCACGCCGACTGGATCATCGACCTCGGCCCGGGTGCCGGTCACGACGGCGGCAAGGTCGTCTTCGAGGGCACGCCCGCGGACCTCGTCGACGCCCGCTCCACCCTCACGGGCGAGCATCTCGCCGCATACGTCGGCGGCTGACGGAGCACACCGGGCAGCCCGCGGCCGGCCCGTACACGGGCTCGCTCACCCCGGACGGTGTCCGGGAGGCTTCGTCGGGCAGCGGTGCACCCGAGTGGACGCCCACCGGGGTCGGCCAGGCGGCGGCAGTACGAACGGGCGGGGTCCGGAGCGTTGAGGCTCCGGGCCCCGCGCTCGCGTTCTGTGCAGGGCCGGGTGCGGGGCGCGGGCCGGGGCGCGGGCCGACGGACCCGGACTCGTCCGCGCCTGTCCTCCGGAGTCTGCTGCCCGGAGTCGGTTGTCCGGTGCCTGCTGCCCGGATTCGGTTGTCCGGTGTCTGTCGTCCGGCGCCCGTAGTCCGGTGCCCGTCAGAAGGAAATGACCGTGGCGCCTTCCAGGGTGAACCGCAGGAACTCGTCCCGCGCCACCCGCAGGCGCAGCCCGCGCCCGGCGAGCTCGGTCTCGTTCCCGTCGGCCCGGGCCGCGTTGACGCAGGCGCCCACCGCGACGCCGTCGGCCATCAGCTCGTCGACCTGCCGGTTGAAGACCGCGCTCGCCCCGGAAGGGGCCGCGTCGCCGAGGAGGCGCTGGGCCGGGCCGAAGCACAGGACCTCGACGGTGGTGTCGTGCGCGGCGGCGACCTCCTGGATGCGTTGAGCCACGCGGGTTCCTGTGGTGATGGAGGCGTCGTCGTCGTGGAACACATGGATCACGGTCTTCGGCATGTGCCGCACCTTCCTTTCGGTGGCCGGGTCGGGCCGTCGGGCCGGGTCCGGTCGGGCCGGGCGTGTGAGGGACCGTAGCAATGGTCTTGAGGAGTGGGACGAATTGTCTCGTACTTTGAAACAGCGGAGCCGGTGCGGCTCAACCTCCGGGGCGGCACGTGCGGTTGCCGGACCCGGGCCTCTTCCTGGCCGCCGGAAGAATAGACACGCTCGGTACGCATTTCGGTTACGCAGCGTGGAATGAATGGATCATGAAGATGAAGGAGCAGGGCAGCGCGCGGTGCGGGAAGGCGGCCGGACATGGCGGGTGAAGGCGGCTGCGGGCCGGAGGCCTCCGTGCCGGAGCGCGGGGCGTTCGCCCTCGACGTCCGAGACGGCCGGGTGGGCCGGGTGATGGGGTGGGCCGGCCCGTACGTGCAGCTACGGCCGCCCGGAGGCGGTGCGGAGTGGGAGTGTCCGCCCGACTACGTGCGCCCGGCCCCGCCCGGGCTCGCTCTGCGGGCGCGGGTCACGGAGATCAACCGGCAGGGGCAACTGCCGCGATGAGGACGCGGGGCGGCCCGGGGCCGTGCCGGAGAGAGCCGCCGATAGCCTGCGGGCATGGTGAGCATGAGCACGGCAACCGATGCGGAACTGGCCGTCAGGGCAGCACGGGCGGGCGCGGAGGTGGTCCGCGACATGTACGGGACCTCGCTGTCCCGCGTGGAGAAGTCCGGCGGTGACTTCGCGACGGCCGCGGACCTCGCGGCGGAGAAGGCCGTCCTCGACGTGCTGCGGACCGCCCGCCCCGAAGACGCCGTGACCGGCGAGGAGAGCGGACACAGCGGTGCGGTGGGCGCGGAGCGCAGGTGGCTGGTCGATCCGCTGTGCGGCACGCTGAACTACGCCGTGCAGAACATGCTGGTCGCGGTGAACGTCGCCCTGCGGGTGGGGTCCGGCGTCACGGCGGCCGCATCCGCCGACCCGTTCGGCGGCGAGGTGTTCTGGACCGACGGTACGCACGCCCGCGTCCACAAGGACGGCTCGGACGAGGAGTTGTCGCCCTCGCCCGGCTCCCGGCTGGTCGACGTCAACCTCGACCCACCGTTCCCCAACGCACCGGACTTCAGGGCGGTGCACCTCCTGGCCGCCCCGGGGTTCGCCGAGCGGTTCAGGCCGCGCGTCGTCTCCACCACGCTGGCCGTGGCCTGGGTCGCCGCCGGTCGCAGGGCCGCGTACGTCACCGACGGGGACCTGCGCGACAGCGTGCACTTCGCCGCCGGGATCGCGCTGTGCGAAGCCGCCGGCTGCGTGGTGACCGACCTCCACGGCCGGCCGCCGTACACCGGAGCGGGCGGCCTGATCGCGGCAGCCGACCGGCAGACGCACGAGGCGCTCCTGGACATGGTGAGAAGCCAGGCACCGGCCGCCCGGTGACGGCCGCCACCCCGCTCGGCTCATCCGCGAGGAAGGCGTCCCTGATGCCGGTCGTCCTCGTGCTGCTCCTCGCCGGCACCTGGCTGCTCTCCGGGGCACTCGTCACCGGCACCGAGCCGCTGATCGTGGCGGTGGGCCGGACCGCCGTGTGCTGTCTGGTCCTGACCGCCGTCGCCGCCTCGTCCGTGAGCGGCCGGGCCGATCTGCGCCGGGCCGCGGCGCGGCCGGGAACCGTGTGGCTGCTGGGACTGCTCGGCTTCGCCGGGTACGCGGCCGGCACGCTCCTGGCCATCCCGCGCATCGGCACCTCGCTCACCAACCTCGTGGTCGCCCTGATGCCGTGCGCCTCGGTCGCGGTCGGGGCCCTGTTCTTCGGCGAGCGGTCGGGGCCGCGCCGGGCCGCGGGCGCGCTCCTGGCCTGCGCGGCGGCCGCCGGGTACGCGGCACTGGGGGCGGACGCGGGGGACCTGGACGGGGTGGGGCTCCTGCTGGTGGCAGCCGCGACGATCGCCTTCGCGGTGTACGGGTTCCTTTACCGGGCGCGGCTGCCGGGACTGCCGCCACTCGCCGTGCTGCCGGTGCTCCTCGCGGCAGCCACCTGTCTGCTGCTCCCGATGTCCCTGCCCGCGCTGATCGCGCATCCCCCGACTCCGGCAGCGACGGGCGGCATCGTGCTGCTGGGAGCGGCGGTCTACGCCCCCGCCTACCTCGTGCAGCACCGGCTGATCCTGCTCCGCGGCCCGGTCTTCACCGCCGCCGTGCAACTGGCCGTCCCCTTCACGGTCCGCCTCGGCGACTGGGCCCTGGGCACCGCCCCGGCTCCCTCGGCCGCCGAACTCCTGCTCCTGACGGTGTGCTGCGGAGGCATCGCTCTCGTCGCCATGCGAAGGGAGCGTGTGTCCGGTGCGCCGCTCGCACGGTCGTGGGACGCCGAGGGAAGCGGCGCGCTGCCGCACGACCGCCGGTCTGCGCCCCACCGGACAGGCTTCAGGAGGAGGGACCCGCGATGACCGCCGCTTCGAGGCGGACGGTCCGGTACGGACAGCGAAACGGCGGCACCCCTGGAGGGCGCCGCCGTTTCGCTGTCGTGGTCCGTCCGTCAGACCCCCGCAGGTTCCTTCGCGGGGGTACCGGGACCGCCGGCCGTGGCCGGGCCGGTGGCCGCGATCGTGGAGGCGGCCGGTTCCTGGGAGACGTTGAACTCCGCCAGCAGGTCCTTGCTGAAGCCGAAGAAGTACGTCGCGACGAAGCCCGCCAGGTAGCCGACGAGCAGGCCGCCCGCGTAGATCGCGATCGTCGAGCCCAGGCCGTGGTTGCCGTCAAGCAGCGGGAACAGGGCCCAGCCGGACGGGCCGATCGCGGTGGAGCCCACCGCGTCGCCGAGCTGGTTGAAGAAGCCGACGAACGCGCCGCCGAACGCACCGCCCACACACGCCGTGATGAACGGGCGGCCCAGCGGCAGCGAGACGCCGTAGATCAGCGGCTCGCCGACGCCCAGGAAGCCCGCGGGCAGGGCGGACTTGATCGTCCGGCGGATCGACTCGTTGCGCGGGAGGCGGAAGAAGACCGCGATGGCCGCACCGACCTGGCCGGCACCGGCCATGGCGAGGATCGGAAGCAGGACCGTGTAGCCCTGCTGCTCGATCAGCGTGGTGTGGATCGGGATCAGCGCCTGGTGCAGGCCCAGCATGACCAGCGGGAGGAAGAAGCCGCCGAGGACGAGACCCGCGCCCGCGCCGCCGTTGGACAGCAGCCAGTCGGCGAACGTGCCGATCGCGGTGGAGACCTCACCGGCCACGTACATCAGGCCGAAGATCGTCACCATTCCGGAGATCAGGACCGTCAGCGTCGGGGTGACCAGGACGTCCAGCGCCTCCGGGACCCAGCGACGGCACCACTTCTCCACGTACACGGCGAGCACCGCCGCGCCCAGGGCGCCGAGGACACCGCCCTGGCCGGGGGAGAGCTTCTGGCCGAACGCCTCGATGTTCGCGACGCCCGGGAAGACGATGATGGCCGCGACCGCACCGCCGAGGATCGGCGTGCCGCCGAACTCCTTCGCCGTGTTGAAGCCGACGAAGACCGCGATCAGTGCCATGAAGCCCGACGCCATCGCAGCCAGGGCCGGGGTGACGGACGTCAGCCAGCCGAGGTTGACCAGCAGGCCGTTGAGGCCCGCGATGATGCCGCAGCCGATCAGGGCCGGGATCAGCGGCACGAAGATGTTGGCGATCCGGCGCAGGAACAGCTTGAACGGCGTGGCGTTCTTCGCCTTCCGGGCCGCCTTCATCTCGGCGCCCTGCGCGGCCAGTTCCTCCGCGGTGAGCGGGGTGGCGGCAGGATCGGGTGCCGGGGCCGGGGCGGACGCCGGGGCCGCGGCCTTCTCCTCCTCGACGAGCTTCTCGAACTCGGGGGTGACGCGGGCGACCGTGCCGGGACCGAGAACGATCTGGTACGTGTCGTCGTCGACCACGCCCATGACGGCGGGCACGGCCTTCAGTGCCTCGTCCTGGACGAGCGAACGGTCATGCAGACCCAGCCGGAGCCGGGTCATGCAGTGGGCGATGGAGCTGACGTTCGCGGCGCCACCGACGAGCGGAAGGATCGCGGCGGCAGTGGCGCGGTTCTTGTCTTCTGTAGCCATGGTGCGTGGTGCCTTGCTGTGCGGGGGAGCGGAGGTGGAGCGAGGGGTCAGGTGGTGCGGGGGGCGGCGGCGAGCGCGGCGCGGAGATGACCGTCCGACGCCGACAGCAGCGTGGCGGCGGTGGGACCGTCGACCTGGCCGAGGATGGTGAGGATGGCGTTCTTCACCTCGCCGTCGGTCGCGGCCAGCGCGGCCTCGATCTCGGCGTCCGAGGCGCCGGTGGCCAGCGAGACGATCCGCCGGGAACGGGCGCGGAGCTTCTCGTTGGAGGCGCGGACGTCGACCATGAGGTTTCCGTACGTCTTGCCGAGCCGGATCATCGTGATCGTCGAGAGCATGTTGAGGACGAGCTTCTGGGCCGTGCCCGCCTTGAGCCGGGTGGAGCCGGTGAGCAGCTCGGGGCCGACGACGACCTCCAGGGGGTGCTCGGCGGCGGCGCCCAGCGCGGAGTCCGCGTTGCAGGACAGGCCCAGGGTCAGGGCGCCCTTGGCACGGGCGTGCTCGACGGCCCCGATCGCGTACGGCGTGCGGCCGGAGGCGGAGATGCCGACCACGGTGTCCTCGGCGGTGAGGCCCAGTGCGTCGAGGTCGGTGGCGGCCAGCTCCTTGCTGTCCTCCGCGCCCTCGACGGCGGTGACCATCGCGGACGGGCCGCCCGCGATCAGACCGATCACGTCGGCCGGGTCGGTGTTGAAGGTGGGCGGGCACTCGCTGGCGTCCAGCACGCCGAGCCGGCCCGCGGTGCCCGCGCCCGCGTAGATCAGCCGGCCGCCGCGGGCCATACGGGCCGCGGTGGCGTCGATCGCGGCGGAGATCTCGGGCAGCCGCTCGGCGACGGCGGCCGGGACGGTCCGGTCCTCGCCGTTCATGATCCGGGCGATCTCGGAGGTGGCCAGCTGATCGATCTCGGCGAGCTCGGGGCGGAAGGCCTCGGTGGTGAGGGTGGCGAGCTGGGCGCGCAGTTCGCCGTATCCGTCGGGAGTGGTGGCGTCGGCGTCGGTGAGGGAGGTCATGGAGAGCGGCTCTGCTTTCTTGAACTCGTACGGTTCTGCGGGTGCGGGTGCGGGTGCGGGTGCGGGTGCGGGTGCGTGCCGCTGGTCAGCGGGTGCGGGTGCGGGGGTTGTGGCGGTGGGCCAGCGCCTCGTAGGAGGCGGCAAGGGCCGGGGCCGCCGTCTCGTACGTACGCTGCGCGACTCCTATGAACAGGCAGTCGACGACCAGGAGCTGGCTCGTACGGCTCGACATGGCGGCCGGGCGCAGCTCGCTCTCGCGGGCCGTGGACGTGGTCAGCACGTGGTCGGCGTACTGCGTGACCGGGCCGTCGGGGCGGCCCGTGATCGCGATCGTCGTCGCGCCGCGGTCGAAGGCGACGCGCAGCGGCTCGATGACGTCTCCCGTCGAACCGGAGTGGGTGATCGCGATGGCCACGTCACCGGAGCGCAGCTGCACGGCGTTGGTCACCGCGAGGTGCGGGTCCATGTGGGAGTGCGCGATCAGGCCGATACGGGCCAGCTTCTGGGCCAGGTCCTGGCCGACGAGCGAGGAGGCGCCCACGCCGTAGATGTCGATCCGGCGGGCGGTGGCGGCAGCGGCCACGGCGGCACCGAGCTGCACGGTGTCGAGCCCGGCAGCGGTGTCGGCGAGGGTCTGCTGCTCGTCGTAGGCCAGCTTCGCGACCACGTCGGCGATCGGGTCGTCCACCGCTATGTCCGCGGTGACGGCGGGCGCCCGGCCGGACTGCTGGTGGGCGGCGAGACCGGCCAGCGCGAGGCGCAGGTCGCGGTACCCGGGGTAGCCGAGGAGGCGGGCGGTGCGGACCACGGTCGCCTCGCTGGTGCCGGTGAGCTCGGCGAGACCGGTGACCGTGAGGGCAGCGCAGCCGGCCGGGTCGCCGGCGACGGCCTCGGCGACCCGCTGCATGGAGCGGGTCATGGACGGAGCGAGTGTCCGCACCTTGGCAGCGAGGGCTGCCGGGGCGGGCGGCGAATCAGCGCTGAAACTTTCCTTCAGGTCATTGGTCACCTTTGAAAGATATTTTCAACCCTCGTGTCCGTCAACCCCCCTTTGGTCCCGACCTCTGGCAGGACGGCAGGGTGACGCGGGACGACCGCAGGACGACAGCTGGACGACCGCAGCACGAGGGCGCGACGGCGCGCGACGGACGTGCGGTGCGCAGGTGGACAATGGCTGCATGGAGCTGAACCCCCTGGAGCAGGCGCTGCACACTGCCCGCGCACTGGTCATGGCCGATCTCGCCGCCGGAGACGTCGCCGAGGCGCAGATCGTCTCGCTGGTCGAGGACGCGGTGACGCACCGGCGGTGGTGGGTGGAGCAGTGGCCGGACGGAGTGGACTTCGTCGTCGGTCTCGTCGCCCAGGACGTACAGGACGCGCTGCTGGAGCAGTACGGCCGCTGGCCGCTCTGCCCGGTCTGCGACGCGGGCGATCCGCATGCGCTCGACGTCGAGCCGGAGCTCGGCCCGGACCCGCACTGGGTCTGCACGAAGGCGACGGTCGCCGTGGCACCGGTCGGTGCGCTGGGCGGGACAGTGCGGCCGTGACCGTCTACATCGACCCGCCGGACTGGCCGGGGCACGGGCGGTTCTGGTCGCACCTGGTCAGCGACGTGTCCTTCGACGAACTGCACGCCTTCGCGGCGTCCATCGGCTGCCCGGCCCGCGCTTTCGAGCGCGACCACTACGACGTGCCCGAAGCGCGTTACGAGGACGCGGTACGGGCCGGGGCCCGGCAGATCGGCTCCAAGGAACTGGTCCGCAGGATCACCGACGCGGGCCTGCGCCGCCCCAAGGGCCGGCCCGCGCCGGGCTGAGCGCCCGGCGGCCCCTCAGCCGGCCGACGAGGGCGCGCACGCCGGCGCAGCTTCCTGCGCGCTCTCCCGCGACACCGCGGCCGGGGCGCCCGCCACCAGCAGGGACGAGGCGTTACGGCTGCGCTGCAGCCGCAACGAGAGGATCACCGTCACCAGCGCCAGCACGGTCATCGCCGCCCCCGCCCACGCGGTGGCCTCGAAACCGAAGTCCATGTCGATCACCGTGCCGCCCAGCCAGGGGCCGCCGGTGTTGCCCAGGTTGAACGCGGCGGTGGTCGTCGCGCCAGCCAGCGTCGGGGCGGCACCCGCGACGTTGAACATGCGGGCGTTCAGCGCCGGAGCCGTATAGAACGCGGACAGGCCCAGCAGGAACGAGAGCACGATCACGGCGGCCTGGTTCGACGCGAACAGCGCCAGTGCCGCCAGGAACACCGTCGACGCGGCGATACCGCTCAGCAGCACCCCGAAGAGGTGCGCGTCCGCGACCCGGCCGCCGATCGTCGTACCGACCAGCGCGCCGATCCCGAACAGGGCGAGCACGGTCGGCACCCAGCCCGAGTCCAGACCGGCGACGTCCGTCAGCAGCGGCGCCAGATAGCTGAACGCGCAGAACACCCCGCCCGCCGCCAGCGCGGTCAGCACGATGGAGAGCCACACCTGCCGGTCGCGGTAGATCCCCAGCTCCCGCTTGAGCTGCGGCTTCTCGTCCGGGAGCGGGATGCGGGGGATCATCGTCGACACCCCGACCAGTGCCACGGCGGAGGCCGCCCCGACCGCCCAGAACGCCGAACGCCAGCCCAGGTTCTCGCCGAGGAAGGCGCCCAGCGGCACCCCCAGCACGTTCGCGATGGACAGCCCGCCGATCATCACGGCCATCGCGCGGGCCCGGGAGTTCACCGGCACCATCGCGATGGCGACGGCAGCTCCGACCGCCCAGAACCCGGCGCACGCGAACGCGCTGACCACCCGGGACGCGAAGAGCACCTCGTATGTCGGCGCGAGCGCACCCGCGACCTGGCCGAGGCCGAAGACGGAGATCAGCGCGATGAGCGTGGTGCGGCGCGGCAGCCGCAGCGTGGCCACGGCGAGCAGCGGGGCACCGACCACCATGCCGATCGCGAACGCGGATATGAGGAGCCCGGCACGTGGGATCGACACGTTCATGTCATCGGCGATGGGTGGCAGCAGCCCGGAGAGCATGAACTCGCTCGTGCCGAGGGCGAAGACCGAGAGGCCGAGGATGTATACGGCCAGGGGCATACGGGAGCGGCGAGTGGCAGAGTCGGGCATGACAGGTGCCAACAGCGAAGACGTCCGTGACATTCCCCGGACCCGCCCGGTCCGGTTCGGTCCCGGCCAAGGCTCCCGCCTCGGCCAAGGCTCCCGCCCCGGCAGCGGCGCCCACCCCGGCCGCTCAGAGGGCGAGCAGCTCCAGCTCCGTGCTCAGGTTGTGCCGGGCCCGCGCTTCCCACTCCGCCGCCCCGTACGGGGTACGGAACAGCCGCGGCAGCTCCAGAAGCTGCCGCAGCACCGCCGCCCGGCCCTCCCGGAACGCTTCGGCGGGGACGAAGTCGTACTCCTCGCGCACCCGGGCCGCGTACTCCGCGTACTCCTTGGGCGGTGCCGCGAGGATCGCGAGATCCGCGTCGCACAGGACCTCGCCGTTGCTGTCGCCGTCGGCCGGGTCGTGCGAGACCGTGAGCCGGACCAGGCGGGCGACCTCGGCGGTGGTCGCCGCCGGCACTCCCGCCTCGGGCAGGGCGCGCTCGGCGAGGACGGCGCTGCGCTCCTCGTTCTCGGAGCGGTCGGGCCGGTAGACCGCGTCGTGGAACCAGGCGGCCAGCCGGACCGCGTCCGCGTCCGCGGCATGGCCGGCGAGCGTGTCGATGCGGTCGAGGACCGCCGTCAGATGGGCGGTGGTGTGGTAGCGACGCCGGGGCTCGGCCCAGCGCGCCAGGAGGTTGTCCGCGTACGGCAGCGGGTCGGGGCCGTCGCCGCCGCCCCGGACCGCGACGAGGCAGTCGCGCCAGCGACCGCGGAGTGCCTCGTCCTCACCGCTGCGGGGGGCCTGCGCCATGTCGTCCATGGAGCGAGATTAGAGCGTTCGGCCGCCGACGGGCCCCGGCCCGGTTCGGCAAAGGCCAAGTCCGTTGGCAGTCAAGATGGTTGGCTGGGTACATGGCTGACGAACGTGATCCCGAGCTGCCCGGTCTCCTCCTGCGCACCGAGCGGGACGCCCTGCTCCCGCTGCTGCGGTCCGCCGCGGACGGCGACTTCGAACTGCGTACCGCGTGCCCCGGCTGGACGGTGCGGGACGTGCTCGCGCACTGCGGGTCCGTGCTGAGCCGGGTGGTGGAGAGCCGGTTCGGGCCGGATGTGTTCGGCCCCGAGAGCAACGAACGGGACATCGCCGAGCGCGCGGACTGGACACACACCCAGGTGGTGGACGAGCTGGAGCGGGGGATGACCGGCGCCGGTCCGGTCATCGCCGCGGCGGGCGGGGTGCTGGACGCGGTGGCGCTGGGGGAGTGGGTGCATGCGGGGGACGTGCGCGCGGCATGGGGGATTCCCGACGCGTACGAGGGCCCCGGGCTGCCGCACGCCCTGGGCCTGCTCGTCCCGCGCGCCCTGCGCCGTAAGGTGCCGCAGCTTGTCGCGGAGCTCACGGACAGCGGACAGAAGGTGGTCATCGGCGCCGAGCAGGAGGGCCGGTCCCCCGGACGGTACCGGGGCGACGGGGCGACCCTGATCCGGCTGTGCTCGGGCCGGCCGCTCGTGGGGACACGGTACGAGCTGGAGGGTGTCCGGGAGCACGAGCTCTCCCTCTTCGACTGAGAGCCGCGACCGAGAGCGGTGACTGAGAGCCGTGACGGGGAGGCCGTGGCTGGGAGGCGGTCCGGACGCCGGGACGCAGAGGGACGGCGCAGGGACGCCGGGACGCCGGGGCCCTTCGGTCGGGACGGGCGCTACGGTGCGCCCGTGACGAATATGACGAACCTGCCCGGCAGGACGGACGGGCCGGACCCGCTGGGCGGGCCGGTCGTGGTGATGGACCTCAACGCGGACCTGGGCGAGGGCTTCGGGCGCTGGACGCTCACCGACGACGAGGCGCTCCTCGCCTGTGTGACCAGTGCCAATGTGGCGTGCGGCTTCCACGCGGGGGACGCCTCGGTGATGCGTCGGGTCTGCGACTCGGCGGCCGCCCTGGGCGTACGGATCGGCGCCCAGGTCTCGTACCGCGACCTGGCGGGCTTCGGACGTCGCGCCATGGATGTGCCGGCCGCCGAGCTGGCCGCCGAAGTCGCTTACCAGATCGGTGCGTTGCGGGTGTTCGCGGAGGCTGCCGGATCCCGTGTCTCGTACGTCAAACCGCACGGCGCCCTCTACAACCGCACCGTCCGGGACGACGAGCAGGCCGCCGCCGTGATCGAGGGCGTCCGGCTGGCGGGCGGAGGCCTTGCCGTTCTCGGGCTGCCCGGCTCCCGGCTCCTCGTACGGGCAGGCCAGGCCGGTCTGACCGCCGTCGAGGAGGCCTTCGCCGACCGCGCCTACACCCCGCAGGGCACCCTCGTGCCGCGCGGGGAGCCGGGCGCGGTGGTGCACGAAGCGGACGAGGTCGTACGCCGCAGCGTGGGCTTCGCGGTGGACCGGTGCGTGACCGGGGCCGACGGCGGCCGGATACCCGTCGCCGCCCGCTCCCTGTGCGTCCACGGCGACACCCCGGGTGCCGCCGCGCTCGCCCGGCGGGTCCGGGCCGCGCTGGAAGAGGCGGGCGTCGCGGTGCGGGCGTTCGCATGAGTGCCGCGCGCCGCACCGGCCCGCCGCTCGTCGTGCTGCCCGCCGGGCCACGGGCGCTGCTGGTCGAGCTGGACGGCCGGGAGGACACGGAGGCGTTCCACGCGGAGGTCCTGCGGCGCCGCGTGGCGGGCGGACTTCCGGACGTGCGCGACATCGTGCCCGGCGAGCGGACGGTGCTGCTCGACGGCATCGCGCGGGGTGCGGCCGCGCTCGCCCGCGAGCTGCGGACCTGGCACATACCGCCGCCGCTCCGCGACACGGCCGCCGCGGTGGAGATCCCCGTCGTCTACGACGGACCGGATCTGGCCGATGTGGCCGAGGCATGGGGAGTGGCCGTCGGCGAGGTGCCCCGCCTGCACGTCGGAACCGAATTCCGGGTCGCCTTCTGCGGGTTCGCCCCGGGCTTCGGCTATCTGACCGGACTCCCGGACCACCTTCACCTGCCGCGCAGGGCGACGCCGCGCACCCGGGTCCCGGCGGGCGCGGTCGCGCTGGCCGGCCCCTACACCGGGGTGTACCCGCGTCCGTCCCCCGGCGGCTGGCAGCTCATCGGCCGGATGCCGGACCCCGGCCCGCTGTGGGACCCGCACCGCGAACCGGCCGCGCTGCTGGAGCCGGGTACGCGGGTGCGGTTTGTGGAGGCGGCGCAGTGACGGGGGCCGTCGAGGTCGTGCGCGCCGGGGCCCTGACCACGGTGCAGGACGAGGGCCGTGCCGGACTCGCGCACCTGGGGGTCGGACGGGCGGGCGCCCTCGACGCGCCCGCCGCCGCGCTCGCCAACCGGCTGGCCGGCAACCCCGTGACCGCGGCGGTGCTGGAGACGACCGCCACCGGTTGCGCCGTACGCCCGGACCGTGCGGTGCGTGTGGTCGTCGGCGGTGCGCCGTGCCGGGTGACGGTGGACGGGCGGCCGGTGGCGTGGGGTGCCCCGGTGCACGTGCCGGCGGGGGCGGTGCTGGACGTGGGGACCGCCGTGCACGGGCTGCGCAGCTACCTGGCGTTCGCGGGTGGCGTGGCGCCGGAGCCGGTGCTCGGCAGCAGATCCGCCGACCTGCTCTCCGGGCTGGGCCCGGCGCCCCTGCGCGACGGGGACGTGCTGCCGCTGGGGCCGCCCCCGCCGTCCGGTGCACCGCCCGTCGACGCGGTGCCGTGGCCGGGCGCACCCGCCGTGCTCGTGCTCCCGGTGCACCTCGGCCCCCGCCACACGTGGTTCACGCCCGCCGCTCTGCGTACGCTCACCACCGCGGCGTACCGCGTCTCCGCGCAGAGCAACCGCATCGGCCTGCGCACCGAGGGCCCGGCGCTGGAGCGTTCCCGTACGGGTGAACTTCCCAGCGAGGGAATGGTGCTCGGCGCGGTCCAGGTGCCCCCGGACGGCTGCCCGGTGGTGTTCCTCAACGACCATCCGACGACGGGCGGTTACCCGGTGGTGGGCGTGGTCCCCGAACCGGCGCTGGCGGGGGCGGCCCAGGCGGCCGCGGGGACAGTGGTGCGGTTCGTGCACGCCGGGAGGTGAACTCCGGGAGGCGACCCCGGGAAGTGAGCTCCGGGAAGTGACGCCCGGGAGGTGAGCTTGCGGAAGTGAGCTCCGGGAAGTGACGCCCGGGAGGTGAGCTTGCGGAAGTGGGCTCCGTGAAGTGACTCCGGGCGCGGTGATATTCGCACGACACGGTCTGGTGTCTCTGGAACGCTCGGCACGCGGGTCCGCGCCCGCGTACGAGGCGTCCGAGCGACTGGATGGGTGAGCGATGGCTTTCGCGTTGGAAGGGCCGGTTCTGGAGGGCGGGCGCGTGCGCCTGGAGCCGCTGGAGCACCGTCATGCCGGGGGGTTGCTCAGGGCGGCCGAGGAGGACCGGAGCTCGTACCGGTTCACGTGGGTGCCAGGCCCCGGTGAGGTCGACGGATACATCGACGCCCAGCTCGCCCGTGCCGCCGGCGGGATGCTGTGCCCGTACGTCCAGGTGGACCGGGCGTCCGGCCGCGTGGTCGGGGCCACGGCCTACTGGGAGCCCCGGCACTGGCTGGACGAGAACACGCTGAGTGCGATCGAGGTCGGCTTCACCTGGCTCGCCGCCTCCGCCCAGGGCTCGGGGATCAACGCGGAGTCCAAGTACCTGCTGTTCCGGCACGCGTTCGAGGTGTGGGGGGTGGCGCGCGTCGACCTGAAGACGGATGCCCGCAACAGCCGCTCCCGCGCCGCGATCGAAGCGGTGGGCGCGAGCTTCGAGGGCGTGCTGCGGAACTGGTCCCGGTCGTGGGCCCCCGGTGAGGACGGGCTCCTGCGGGACTCCGCGATCTTCTCGATCACGGCGGACGAGTGGCCGGCCCGCAGGGCGCGGCTCGAAGAGCGCATCGCACGCGGCAGCGGGCGGCCGGAGGCCCGGCTTCCTGTCGGAAGCTGAGTCCGGCCGCCCGCGGGGAGAGCGGGGGCCCCGACCTGATCCACCGGGCCGGGCCGCGCCTTTTGGCCTGACCCACCGGGCAGGGCCGGGGCCTTTGGCCTGACCCACCGGGCAGGGCCGGGGCCTTTGGCCTGACCCACCGGGCAGGGCCGGGACTTGCGGCCCGATCCGCCGGCCGGGTGGGGGCTCCTGGCCTGATCCGCCGTTCAGGGCCCGGCGCCCTGCCCTGGATCACCGGGCAGGGCGGAGGCGCAGGGCCTGGCCCGGCCTGGCTCGCGGTCAGGCGCCCTACGCCTGCGCCCGGAACCCCCGCAGCCGCAGCGAGTTGCCGACCACGAACACCGACGAGAACGCCATCGCCGCCCCCGCGATCATCGGGTTCAGCAGGCCCATCGCAGCCAGGGGCAGCGCCGCCACGTTGTAGGCGAAGGCCCAGAACAGGTTCGTACGGATGGTGCCGAGCGTCCTGCGCGACAGCCGGATCGCGTCCGCGGCGGCCCGCAGGTCCCCGCGCACCAGGGTCAGGTCGCCGGCCTCGATCGCCGCGTCCGTGCCCGTGCCCATCGCGAGGCCCAGGTCGGCCTGGGCGAGGGCGGCCGCGTCGTTCACGCCGTCTCCGACCATCGCGACCGAACGGCCCTCGCCCTGAAGGCGCTTGACGACGTCGACCTTGTCCTGCGGCATGACCTCCGCGTACACCTCGTCGATGCCGACCTCCGCCGCGACCGCCTCCGCCACGGCCCGGTTGTCGCCGGTCAGCAGGATCGGCTTCAGGCCGAGCGCGCGCAGCCGCCTGATCGCCTCCGCGCTGGTGTCCTTGACCGCGTCGGCGACCTCCAGGACCGCGCGCGCCTCGCCGTCCCAGGCGACGGTGATCGCGGTGCGGCCGGCGGCCTCCGCCTCGGCCTTGCGGCGGGCCAGCTCCACGGGCAGACGGATCTCCCACTCGCCGAGCAACTGCTCACGGCCGACGAGGACGGCGTGGCCTTCGACGATGCCCTGGACGCCGAGGCCGGGGATGTTGGCGAAGTCCTCGGGGGTGGGGAGGGGCGCTCCGGTGTGTTCGGCGGCTCCGGTGGCGACGGCCTGGGCGATGGGGTGTTCGGAGGAGTGTTCCAGGGCGCCGGCGAGTCGCAGGACGTCGGTCTCGGTGACGCCGTCGGCGGTGTGGACGGTCTGGAGGGTCATCCTGCCGGTGGTGACGG
>NZ_JBEOVJ010000022.1:0-102321 GCF_040295435.1 Streptomyces sp. NPDC002809 | reverse complement strand
CGGGTCCCCGACGCCGGTACGGTCCTGGTCGCAGGTCTCGACCCCGTCGCCGACCACGACCGCGTGACACTTCTGCTGGGCGCGCAGCTCCAGGACCGGCAGGTGCCGGATCGGCTGCCGGATCAGTGAACCGGCACGGGGTATGTCGGGTACTCCACTCCGGAGACGTGCTGCACGACCCGGATGACCTGGCAGGAGTAGCCGAACTCGTTGTCGTACCAGAGGTAGAGGATCGCGTTGTCGCCGTCCACCTGGGTGGGGCCCGCGTCGACGATGGAGGCGTGGCGCGAGCCGATGAAGTCGCTCGACACCGCGTCGGGAGCGGTCGTGAAGTCGATCTGCCGCTTGAGCGGCGAGGTCAGCGACACGTCGCGGAGGTGGTCCAGGACCTCCTCGCGCGTGGTCTCGCGGCCGAGCTTCAGGCTGAGAATGGCGATCGAGACGTCCGGCACCGGCACTCGGATGGAGCTGCCCGTGATCGTCGCCCCCAGGCCGGGAAGCGCCTTCGCGACGGCGGAGGCGGCACCGGTCTCGGTGATCACCATGTTGAGCGGCGCGGAGCGGCCACGTCGGTCGGAGTTGTGGTAATTGTCCAGCAGGTTCTGGTCGTTGGTGAACGAGTGGATGGTCTCCACGTGTCCGCGCAGGACGCCGTACTCGTCCGCCATCGCCTTCAGGGGCGGGACGATGGCATTGGTGGTGCAGGAGGCGCAGGAAATGATCTGCTCGTCCGACTTGATCATGTCGTGGTTGACGCCGTGCACCACGTTGAGGACGTCGCCCTTGCCCGGCGCGGTCAGGACGACCTTGGCGACACCGGGGCGCAAGTGGTTCGAGAGGCCTTCGCGGTCGCGCCACTTGCCGGTGTTGTCGATCAGGATGGCGTCGTTGATGCCGTACGCCGTGTAGTCCACCGACGTCGGGTCGTCGGAGTAGATCATCTGGATCTCGTTGCCATTGGCGATGATCTTGTTGTTCGCCTCGTCGACGGTGATCGTGCCCTGGAACTGGCCGTGGATGGAGTCGCGCCGCAGCAGCGAGGCGCGCTTGACGATGTCCTGACCGGCCCCCTTGCGGACGACGATGGCGCGCAGCCGCAGACCGTTGCCGGAGCCGGCCTTCTCGATGAGCAGCCGGGCCAGCAGTCGGCCGATGCGGCCGAAGCCGTACAGCACGACATCGCGCGACTCGCGACGCTCGATCTTGTTGGCCCCCGTGGCACCCGCGACGGCACCGGCGGTGAACTCCGCCTCGGAAAGACCGCGGTCATCGGTCTTGTACGTCGCGGCGAGCATGCCGATGTCGATCTGCGAGGGACCGAGATCGAGCGTGGTGAGGGCCTGAAGGAACGGCAGGGTCTCGGTGACCGAGAGCTCCTCGCCGTCGATCTGCCGGGCGAATCGGTGGGTCTTGAGGATGCTCACCACCGACTTGTTCACCAGGGAGCGGCTGTGCAGGAGGACGGTGACGTCCCTCTCGCGGTGCAGCTTCCCGATGATCGGGATCATCGACTCCGCGATCTCCTCGCGGTGCATCCAGTTGGTGAACGAGTCGTCATTGACAGTCACAGGCTTATCTTTCGAGCTAGGGGGCGCTCATATGCTAACCCGTCGCTCTTTTGATCATGCAAACGGTCCGCCCGACCGCCACGGAGGGGTCCCGGGGTACGCGGACCGGGGCGCACCGGCCGGGCTCGAACGGGTTCACGCAGCGGACACGAAGCTGTCATGAAGAGGTCGGAATGCACGGCCGACTCCCCCTGCTTTTCCCTGACATGACTGTAGGAGTAGCACTCAGCGCGACCGGATCCGACAACCAGATCGATGCCACGGTGCACCTCGCCCGGGAGGCCGCCGCCTCGGGGCTGCGGTCCGCCTGGTTCGGGCAGACCTTCGGTGCCGACTCCCCGCAGCTCGCGGCGATCGTCGGGCGCGAGGTCCCGGAGCTGCAGGTGGGAACGTCCGCGATCCCCGTCTTCGGACGTCACCCGCTGATCGTCTCCAGCCAGGCCCAGACGGCGCAGGCGGCCACGCACGGCCGCTACCACCTCGGTCTCGCCCTCGGCACGAAGACACTGACCGAGGCGGGCTTCGGCATCCCCTACGAGCGGCCCATCGCCCGCCTGCGCGAGTTCCTCACCGCGCTGCGACAGCTGACCGGGACGGGCGACGCCGACTTCCACGGCGAGCTCATCACCGCGACCACCCCGCTCCCCGCCCGTGTCCCCGGGGCCGAGGGCGGCGTCCCCCTGCTCGTGGCCGCGATGGGGCCGCAGGCCCTCCGGGTCAGCGGGGAGCTGGCGGACGGGATCCTGCCCTATCTCGCGGGACCCCGGGCCCTGGCCGACCACATCGTCCCGGCGGTCACCGCCGCCGCCGAGGCCGCGGGCCGCCCCGCGCCCCGGATCGTGGCCCTGGTGCACGGCGTCGTCACCGGCGATCCCGACTCCGCGCGGGCGACGGCCACCGAGCAGCTCGCGTTCTACGAGCAGTTCCCGTCGTACGCGCGGGTCATCGGGCTCTCCGGTGCCGCACGGGCCGGTGACGTGGCCGTGATCGGCGACGAGAAGACCGTCGCCGCCGAGGTTCGGCGTTACCGGGACGCCGGGGCGACCGAGGTGGTGTTCTCGGGGACGGACCTGGCCGGGGAGGCCGACCGGCGCCGGACGTGGGAACTGCTCGGGGAACTGGCGGGCTGAACGGGCGGGCCGGTCGGTCGGTCAGTCGGTCGGGGCGGGTGCCTCGGACGTCAGGACGGAGAGCCGAGGGGCGGATGCCTCGGACGTCGGCGCGGGCGGGCCGGGGATGCCCCCGACGTCCGGGGGAGAGCCCGGGGGCGGATGCCCCCGACACCGGGCCGGGCGCCAGCCGTCGTGGCGTCCGTATCCCGTCGTGTCACCCGGCCTCGCGGCCCCTTGAGGACAAGGGCGCCCAGGTGTAGCGGACGCGCACGCCCTGATCGTGGAGCCAGGCAGCCTCGCGGTGCCGGAGTTCGCGCGCGGACTCCGGGGCGATGGCGCTGGGCCAGCGGACGAGTACCGCGGTGACGTCGCCCGTCTGTGCCAGCTGCCTCACACGCCGCCACCCTCTGCGCCGGGCCGGGTCGGGCTCACCGTACGTGTCGGTGACGACCTCGGCGATCGTCAGTCCGCGCTCCCGGGCGAACGCGCGGCCTTCCGCCTGCGCACGCTGCGTGGCTTCCCCCGGCGCCCGCGGGGCTCGGTCGGCACACACGTACAGCACGACGGGAGAAGCGGATTCACCGTGGGGAGTCATGGGCGCCCTCTGCAGTCGGATCGGGGAGGAGGGGTACCGCCCCCGCCAAGGGGATGCGGCGGGACCGCGCGGTCGCTGCCGTCGGACGGGCAGGCGGCCCGCTTCCCCGCCGGACGGTCGGGGTCACGCTCCATCCGGACCATCGCTGACGGGACCGGCACCGCGTGCGGCGTCGTCCGGTTCCCACGGTGTCAGGGGTGAGCCGTCAACTCAGCCCAGACGACCTTGCCTTCGGCCCGCGTCGAGCGTGCGGAGCCCCAGTTGTCCGCGAGCTGCCGAACGAGCAGAAGACCTCGCCCGCTCTCCTCGTCGGGGCCGACGAGGCGCTCGGACGGGCGGACCGGGGTGGTGCCCTCGTCGTGCAGTTCGATGCGCAGGCGCCGCTCGTCGTCGGTCAGTGTGAGGCCGCACAGGACATGGCTGCCTGCGGTGTGGAGTACAGCGTTCGTGGTCAGCTCGGATACCAGCAGCACCGCGTCGCAGCATGTGTCTCCGGGCAACTGCCAGGCACGGAGCCGGTCACGCACGGTGTCGCGGGCGGATTTCGCGCTGGTGCGCAGGGCGGGCAGGCCGAACCAGTACTCCCGGCGCGGCACGGCCTGCGCTAAGGCAGGGGCCGAAGCCGGGACCGAGGGCGTGGACAGAGTCACGGATGTCGCCTTCCAGCGCCTTCCGGAGGCGGGGCGCAGTGGGGGGATGCGGAACAGCGGATCGAGCGGTGAGAGGCGCACGCCTAGGCGTGCGCCCGGCAGTGGGGTGCCGACGACGGCATCGATTTCACGCGCCCTCTCCGGACCGGATCCTGCGTCATTCCTGTGACTTGGCCGCTCACACGTCCACTATGCGCGTGACAGAGCTCATGCTGCAACCGACTCCCTGATAATTTCAGCAGCGCGGGTATCGCTCTGGCGTCAACATCAAATCGCTGCAAGAATGCCTTTGTTGACGGTTCACCAGGAGGTTGGGCGTGAGCGAAGCCCGTTCCGGCGCGAGCGCGCCGACAGTCCTGCGCATGATCCTCGGCCGTCGACTGCAGGAGATGCGGCTCGCCGCCGGTGCCTCGTTGGAGGACGCGGCGAAGGCTCTGCGCATGACGACCCTGACGATCCGCCGGCTGGAAAAGGCCGAGGTCGCGCTGAAGCCTCTCTACGCGGAGAAGCTCCTGGAGACCTTCGGCGCGGACCGCCAGGAGATCGACGAGTTCGTCGAACTGGCCGAACAGGCCAACAAGCCCGGCTGGTGGCACTCCTATCGCGATGCCGTCCCCAGCTGGTTCACGGCCTACGTCAGCCTGGAGTCCGGCGCCAAAACCCTCCGCACGTACGAGCCCCAGTACGTCACCGGACTTCTGCAGACCCCCGACTACGCGCACGCCGTGCTCCGGGGCGGGTTGCCGAACGGCAGTGACGAGGAGCTCGCACGCCGCGTGGAGCTGCGGCTGCGCCGCCAGAGCCTGCTGGAGAGGGAGGACGCCCCCACGTTGTGGGTGGTCATGGAGGAAGCCGTGCTGCACCGGGTGGTGGGCGGCCCCGACGTGATGCGGGAGCAGGTCGAGCGACTCCTGGACGTCTCCGAGCTCGCGCACGTCAGCCTCGACATCGTGCCCTTCACCGCGGGCGCGCATGTCGGAGCGTGTGCCCCGTTCACATACTTCCGGTTCGAGGAACCCGAACTGCCCGACATCGTCTACAGCGAGCTCCTGTCCGCCTCGGTCTACCTGGACCAGCGCGCGGACGTCGTCTCCCATCTCGAGGCACACACCCGCATGGCGCTGCTGACGTCGTCCGAAGCCAGCACGGCGCTCTTGAACCGCATGCGCAAGGAGTACTCATGACGGTCACCGACGAGGGCATCTACAACGGCATGCCGGCCCACCATCTCGGGGAACACGGCTGGGAACGCCCCTGGAGCGGTCCGAACGGCGGCCAGTGCGTCGAGACGAAGCAACTGGCCGACGGCCGCGTGGCCGTACGCCAGTCCACCGACCCGGCCGGGCCGGCGCTGATCTACACGCCCGAGGAGATCGCCGCGTTCGTCCGCGGGGTCAAAGAGGGCCTTGCCGACCACTTGGCCGCCGGGTGATCCGACGGCGAGCAGAAGGGACGACGACACCCGTCCCGTCCCTGGACTGCGGGCCCGCAGACCACGCATGAAGGGGAGAACATGACCACCAGGCAGGCCGGCCGCGATCTCGACACGAGCAAGGCGCACTCGGCCCGGATGTACGACTACTTCCTCGGCGGCAAGGACCACTTCGAGATCGACAAGGAGGCGGCCCTGGTCGCCGCCCAGGCTCACCCCGGCATCTACGTGACCGCGCGCGAGAACCGGGCGTTCATGCACCGGGCCACCCGGGTGCTGGCGCAGGAGCACGGCATCCGCCAGTGGCTCGACATCGGCACCGGCATCCCGACCGAGCCCAACCTGCACCAGGTCGCCCAGTCCGTCGCACGCGACGCCCGCGTCGTGTACGCGGACAACGACCCTCTCGTCCTCAAGTACGCCGAACGCCTCATGCGCAGCACGGCACAGGGACGCACGGCCTATGTCGAGGCCGACATCACCGACCCCGATGCGCTGATGCGCTCGGTGGAGGACGCCGGGGTCCTGGACTTCGACCAGCCCATCGCCCTCTCCCTCAACGCGCTCATGCACTTCATCACCGACCCGCACGACCCGTACGCCATAGTCCGCCGACTGCTCGACCCGCTCCCGGCGGGCAGTGCCCTTGCCATGAACCACTGCACGCCCGATTTCGACCCCGTCACCTGGAACAAGGTCGCGGAGGTCTACACCAAGTCCGGGTCTCCGGTGCAGTTCCGTTCGCACAGCGACGTCCGTCGCTTCTTCGACGGACTCGACCTGGTCGACCCCGGCATCTGCTGCTGCCACCGCTGGCGGCCCGCCGAGTCCGCCACACAAGGGGCTGAGATCGCTGACGCGCAGATCAGCCTGCTGGCGGGCGTGGGCATCAAGCGCTAGGTGTACTGCCCGGACGCGACTGGCGGTGGTCGGCACCGTCCGGAGGAGAGGCCCTGCCCCTCGGGCGCAGACAGGACCACGGCCGCCGGGGCGGCGCTCTCCGCTCACCCCCGGCGGCCGGCCCCTACGCACCCGCTGCGCGGCAACCGACGGGCCCGTGGACACCTCGATGCCTGCTGATCTCGTTGAGCCCGCACTGGCAATCGTGTTGGCCGGCGGCACCGAACTGTCAGTGCGGCTGGTGTCCGCTCGGCTGTAGCAGGGAGTTGAACGTGCAGGACATTGATGTCGACCCCGTTGCCCACAATCGGGCAGCATGGGACAAGTGTGTCCAAGAGGGCAACGAGTGGTCGAGGCCGGTGAGTGCCGAGGATGTCGAGCGCGCCCGCATGGGCGACTGGTCGATTGTCCTCATCGGGCGTGAGCCGGTCGACCGCTCCTGGCTGCCGGCGGACCTGGCCGGCAAGGACGTGTTGTGCCTGGCCTCCGGCGGTGGCCAGCAGGGTCCGATCCTCGCCGCCGCAGGGGCACGGGTCACCGTATTCGACAACTCACCCCGCCAGCTCGGCCAGGACCGGATGGTGGCTGCGCGCGACGGGCTCGAACTGCACACCGTCCTGGGCGACATGCGCGACCTCGGCGCCTTCGGTGACGCGACGTTCGACGTCGTGTTCCATCCGGTCTCCAACCAGTTCGTACCGGACGTGGCACCGGCATGGCGTGAATGCTTCCGCGTCCTGCGGCCGGGCGGAACTCTGCTCGTGGGCTTCCTCAACCCTGATGTGTACTTGTTCGACCACGAGGCGCTCGACGAGCGCGGCGAGCTGATCGTCGTGCACAAGCTGCCCTACAGCGACGTCGCGCAGTACTCCGCCGAGGAACGCGCCGCGAAGTTCGGCGCGGATGCCCCTCTTGAATACAGCCACACCCTCAACGACCAGATCGGCGGGCAACTCGCCGCGGGGTTCGTCCTCACCGGCTTCGCGGAGGCGCCGCACCAGTCCAACGCATCCGCCCCATACATGTCGAACTATTTCGCCACGCTGGCGGTCAAGCCGGGCTGACCCGGCCGTGGGACCGGCCGAGACGGCCGCGTCGCCGAATGGCCAAATGGAGCGCTGTGCCGGCCCGCCCCCACTGGCTTCGCCGATCCCCTATCGGCCGATGGTGCTCCAGTCGGCGGGGGCGGGCGGCACCGAGCGGCCCGCGGCGTGCTCGCGGAGCCGACGGGTCACTTCCGGCAGGTCGTACGCCGGGAAGCTCACCTGGAGAAGCTGCAGGCGGAACTGCGACGGCAGCTCCGCCCGGAACATCGCCACGTCCATCGGCCTGACCGTCACGTCCCACGCGTCCGGAGCCGCCCAGTGCGTTGTCCGCACGTAGAACGCGTCCCGAAGCCCGGCGTTCGTCACGGCCGAGAGGAAGGCCAGGCCGCTGTCCACAGGAAAGTCGATGAGCGTCCAGCCGCGCCTGGACTCCACCCACTCCGCCATGTGCGGCAGCTTCTCCGGCCAGTCCGTGTTGCTCTCGCCTACGTCCTGGCAGCAGGTGAAGGTGTCGAACCCGCACTCCCACATCGCCTGAATCGCGGGTGCGAGCTGTTCGTCGATCTGTGCGTACCGGTCCCCCACTCGGACGGGAACCGTGGGGTGGGTGCCTTCATAATCCGTCATCGGGCGAGCATAGGAGCGGGGTACGACAAGCCCTCGGCGCTTGAGGGTGCCGAACGCGGGGACGAGGTCGCTGCGGAAGTGGTCGCGGTAGCGCGCGCCATGGTGGTCGGCCCAGCTTCGGCCTCACGACCGGCGCCGCCTGGCTGGACGGCTCGCCGCGAAGGCCGCGCTCGGCGACGCACTCCGCCGGGGTCGCCTCCCCGCGCCCCAGCCGCTCCCCCGGTCGTGCGCCGACCGCCGCCGGAACGGCGGGCCTGGACAGCGGAGGAGGCCGCACACTTCCTCAGACGCACGAAAGGCCGCCCTCTCACGAATGAGAGAACGACCTCCGACCTGCGTTTCCGCACGGTCGGGACGACAGGATTTGAACCTGCGACCCCTTGACCCCCAGGAGTAGAGGTCATCCCTTTTGTCTGCACATACAGCTAGAAATTAGGGAGCATGGCGCGCGGCGACGTGCGTGCCGTTCAGGTGTGCGGACATCGTGTGGTCCCCAACTGGTCCCCATAGGGCATGTTCAGTTGGCCAGCGATCGCCGCAACAGCAGGCCGAAACCGCACAAGGGTGACTCGTCCGACAGATGTGTCTGTCGGACGAGGGTGGGGCGGCCGGGCTCTCGGAATCCGACCGTATCCGGGACATCAGAACGGGGGAGGGTGGCGAGGTCGGTGGGATGTCGCTTCAGTGGGCGGGGAGACGGAGACAGGTGAAGTCCTTCGTGGTGAGGACACCAAGGAGGTCCTCGCCCGCGAGGGCAACGGCGTCCGCCCTGGCACCGAAATGGACACGGAAGGCTACTCGATCGGCATCGGCGTCCAGGAAGGTCAGGCTCTGGTCGGGGCGGACGACGAGTGCGAGGCGGCGGCCGTGCACGGTGAGCAGCCGGAGGATCGGGTAAGCCCGGCGGTGGCTCATGTCCTCGTAGCGCCACAGCGGCTTGCCCGAGAGGGCGTGGAACACCGAGATTCCCCCGTCGAGCAGGGCACCGATCACCGGTTCGCCGCGCCACAGGCCCAGGTGATGGCCATTCGGTGGAGGGACGGCGGACCCGAGCAGAGAGAAACGGGGTGCGCCATCCGGGAAGGAGTGGACCTGGATTTCACCGCCTTGTGCGTGTGGCACCGCGGCAAGCAGGTTTCCCTCGTGTTCGACGTACTGCACCGGTGCCCCGTTGCCGTGCGTGCTCCACTGCCCGATCAGCTCTCCGTCCAACGACCATGCTCTGAACCAGTCTGTGTGCGGGCCGACGATCACGTCCTTGCCCTGGAGCCGGCCGAGTCCTGGTGTCAGACGGTTCGGGAGCCGCAGGTCACGCGGGTCTTTGTCGAGGAAGGTCACATGGGTCGGGCCCCGGAGCACGTCCCGCCAGCTGTATCGCAGGGGTGGCAATTCCGGGTGGCCCACTGTGCGGTGATTCGAGGCCGCGTGCCCGCGCGGAGGAGTCACATCGTCCCCCGTGACAGCGTCGAGGAACCTGTCGAGGACGAAGAACGACTGGCGGCCGCGTACTGACCGGCGCTCAGGGTGGGCCACAGCCGATCGTGGTGCTTCCGCCGGCTCGGCGGACCCGTCGGTGAACGCAGGGTCCACACCCTCGGAGCGGGGGTGTCGCCCTGCCAGGACAGGACGTGATGTCCCTGGGCGTCTGTCCGGACCCACTGCGGGTCGTCCATCCAGGGTGGTGAACCGGCGGCCCAGGGTTTCGACAACCCTCGGTCGGGTACCGACGAGGAGCCGTACACACGGGATCTCCGCAAGGGGTGCGGGAGCACCGAGGCGATGTGTTCGGCCTCGCCGCCCCCGCCGTCGCCGCTCGCGGTGCCCGCCTCGTCCAAGGCGTCGATCACGAGGACGAGCGGTTCGGACCGCTGTGCCAGAGCATGCAGCAGTTCTTCCCGACCGGTGCCGCCCGGCATCCCGGCCGCGTCCGCGACCGCCGCGACCAGGTCGGACAACAGTTTGTGACGGGCGTGGATCGCCGCGTGGATACGCCCCTTCTCCTGGAAAACGCCGAGAAGCCACTCAAGGTCTCGTGGATCGGACAGGCCGGTCAGTTCGCTCAGGTCGGGCCGCCGGGTAACCTCGGAGTTCTCCACGACAAGGCGGCCGAGCAGTGCGGACTTACCCACGCCGGGGCTGCCGGTCACCACGAGTTGACGCTGGGCACTGAACACCGCCCGGCGTGCCGGATGTCCGCGGTCACCATTCTGTGCATGACGTACTCGTCGTCCTCCTCCTTCCCGTTCCGTTCACCCACGCTGTCAGGGCTCGCAACGCTTCATGCCGCCCGGTGAAGTACATCCCCCGCTCGGCGGCCCATTCGGCTCCCCGACCCCGTGGTCCGAAGTGGCTGACCAGTTCCTCCCGTCGCCGTCGCCCTTCCGCGCCAAGCGCGACGCGTTGCTCGGAGAGGTCGACGCCCTCCGCCGGAATGTCCTGTGCGTACCGGGGGTTCGGGAACAGCGGGACCTCGTCGCCGCACAGGGTGCCGAAGGTCGCGTGCTGGCCGGGGCTGCGTTCGGCGAGCAGGTCGTTGACCCGGTCGACGACCTGCTCCACGAACAGCTGGCGCCGGCGCGGGCCACCGAGGGTCGGGTCGTCGACGGCGTCGCGCAGGGCCTCGGCGAAGGCGCCGTCCGCGGCAAGTTCGAGTGGCCGGGCGGCGGCGATGACGGAGAACGACGCGAGGCGGTGCTGGTCAGCCTCGCGCGTCGCGGTCAGGCTGCGGGCCAGTTCGCGAACGGCATCAACGGAGCCCTGACCGGCGTAGCAGGTGTCGATGATCAGCAAGAGGCGCCGCAGGCCAGTCTCCGTCACGATGCCGACGACGTCCTCGGTGGCCAGGGCCGTGTCCTTGAGGCGCCCGGGGCGGCTGTCCCTGCACAGGAGGTAGTGGCGGTCGTCGGCGCTGCGATCGCCGTGGCCTGTGTAACAGAGGACCAGAGTGCCCTCGCCGCGGTCGTCGGACTCGACCCAGTCGGCCAGCTCCGTGCGCAGTCCCTCGGTCGTGCAGTCGGAGATCCGGCGCGCGGTACCGTAACCGAGCCGGGACAACACTCCGGCCATGACGTCGAGGTCTAGGGCCTGTCCGATGGGTCGTGGCCAGCGTGACTGAGTAAAGATGGCGCCCATGGCCTTCTGGTCCGTCTCAGCCGGCGAGCTGTACAGCGTTGACGCCGAACCCCTTGCCCTCACGATTGGGCAGCTTTCGGAGTCATGGGAGCACGTGACGCATCTGCTTGCTCGCCAGGATCGGGCCGTGGGTTACCACTTAGTGTGGCTCGCGGACGTGATGCGGGCGATGGGCCAGGACATTCCTTAACGGCCCTGTCCTCCGGGGAGCTGCCGCGAAGTGAAATTAGCTCTCTGTAGCAAAGCTGGGGGGCTTGTCCGGGCTGGCCGGCCCACGCAGCGGCGAGCCGGCCACGGTCTGACGAAGACGACGACGAGGACGAGGCGTCTTCAGTCAGGTGATGGCCGGCTGCCCGCTGGAGGGCTGCGTCAGTTCAGTTGCGTTCAGCCGTCACGGTGCTCCAGTCCTGCCGTGCTGCCCACTGTGCGAAGGGCGTCGTGGTCAGGCCGTAGGCGGCGGCGTGGTGGGGGCGTGCGGGATAGCCGACACGGTCGTTCCAGCGGTCGCCGAACGCTGCGGATACACCGCTACGCTGCGTCTTCTCTCCCAGGGAGATGAAGTCGGTGGTGATCTCGCGGCCGGTGGCCTGGGAGAGGACGTCGGCCATCTGCGGGTAGGTCAGCGCATCGCCGGCGAGGTCGACCTCGGCCTCGTGGAACCTGTCGGGTGCGGCGACGGCGGCTGCCACGGCGGCACCCAGGTCGTCGGCGCAGATGAGCGCCAGCTCGGTCTGCGGGCTCATGGCGGTGACCAGCTTGCCCTGAGGCAGCTCGGGGGCCATGTACTCCCGGCGGGGCAGGAGGAAGTTCTCCATGTACCAAGCGGGCTTGAAGATGGTCCAGCGTTGCAGCCCTGAGCGCCGGATCGCTTCCTCGGTCTCTTCCTTCTGGTCCCAGTACTCCTTCATCACCGGATCGTTGATCTCGAAGTCCGGGTGCTGGGCACGCCACCTGGTCGCCGACACCGACGTGTGCAGGAGCTGGGTGATGCCGACTCGCTGGGCCGCGGTGACGATGTTGCCGGCCTGGCGGCTCTCGGCGGGGTCGGCCGGGTCGATACTGGCCAGCTGCACCGAGAAGACCGCGTCGTGTCCGGCACCGGCCGCTTCCAGGGAGGCTGCGTCCTCCAGATCCCCGGTGGCCAGGACGGCACCCCGTGCGGCCAGGGCCTGCGCGGGAGCCGAGGAGGGTTTGCGCACCAACGCGGTGACGGGGTGTCCCGCGCGCAGGAGCGCGCGGGCGACAGCGCCGCCCTGCATTCCGGTCGCCCCGGTGACCAGCACCTTGGCCTTGTCGTTGGATGTCATGGTGAGCCTTCTTTCGGTTGATCGTGTTCTCTGGGGTCCGGGCACGGGACTGTCGGACTCGGCACGGCATCGCCGAGCCGGCCGGGACTGAAGTGGCCGGGGTTCTGGGGTCTCGGCTTAGAACACGAGCACGGGCCGTCCCCGCACCCCGCCTTCCTCGATGAGCCTGTGCACTTCGGTGACCTGTTCGAGCGGGTAGGTCCCCGCGACGCGGAGCGTGAGGACACCAGATTCAGCCTGGTCGCGCAGCCGCGTCAGAGTCGCTGTGTCGCGGATGCGGTCGTAGACGAAGACGGGGAACCAGCTCACGCCCCGGTCGGGGGCGCCGGTGAACCCCTTGAAGGTCGCGATGGCGCCACCGTCGCGTACCGCCGCGGCCACCGCCTCGCCCACCGAACCGCCGTCTATGATTCCGTCCGCGCCGTCGGGGCGCAGCCGGCGGACCGTGTGGGGGAAGTCGTCTCTGCGGGGGAGTACGTGGTCGGCGCCCAGGTTCGTGACGAGGTCGCGGTCCTTGTCCGCTGCGTCGGCGATGACCGTCAGCCCGGCCGCCTTGGCCAGCTGCACGGCGTAGCCGCCGATTCCGCCGGCGGCGCCGGTGACTGCCACCGTCGCTCCCGGGGCCAGGGCCAGCGCGTCCAGGCCCATCTGCGCGGTCAGCGCGGCCATCAGCAGGGTCGAGGCCGCCGTCAGGTCGACGCCCTCGGGTGCGCGGACCACCGATTCCGCCGGCACGACCACGTACTGTGCCTGTCCGCCCTGGTCCAGCTTCGGCTCCGTGACCGCTACCACCTCGGTGCCCAGGGCCAGCTCCGGACGTGCTCCCTCTCCGACCTCGTCAATCGTCCCGGCGATCTCCCACCCCACGACGTACACGTCCGAGGGCGGGTTCATCTCCGGGCTGTACTTGGCGGAGAGCCCGGTGCGGATGTTGACGTCGGCCGGATGGACGGCGGCCGCGGCCACCTTGATCCGTACCTGCCCCGGTCCCGCGTGCGGTTCGGGCAGCTCCAGCACCCGCATGACCTCGCGGCCGCCGAACTCGGTGAAACCTACGGCCTTCACTGCGCCACCTCACTGTCGGAATCGAGCACCCCCAACCCGAGACGTAGATGTTCCGGGTATTCAGTGACGTTAACAGCCCGGCTATACTCGAAACAAATCGGTCCTAGTTCGCGAGGAGAGTCCCATGCCACAACCCGGTGGACAGCTGCGGCGGCCTTCCGGCCTCTCCGGACCGCCCCGCGATCCCGCCCGGGACGCCCGGATCCTGCGCGCGGCGACGGAGCTGCTCGCCGAGGGCGGTTACCCGGCCATGACCATGGACAAGGCCGCGGCGCGGGCCGGGGTGGGCAAGGCGACCGTGTACCGCCGCTGGCCCTCGCGCGCCGAACTCGCCGCGGAGGCCCTCAGCCATGCCGGACTCACCGACGACGTCATGCCGGTCATCCTCGGCAGCGGGCACCTGCGCGACGAACTCCTCGCCACCCTGGCCAGCGCCATCGGTAGCCAGGACACCTCCCGGGTGGACCTGGTCTCGGCCCTGCTGGACACGGCGCGCCAGGAGCCGGAGCTGTGCAGCCTTATCCGCGTGCGCTACGTCGAGTCCCTGCACCAGGCACTGGCCGGCGTGCTGGACCACGCGGCACAGCGTGGCGACCTGCCCTCCCGACCCAACCACCCCCAGGACGGACACACGATCGCGGTCTCCGCCGCCATCGCCCTCCTCGTCCACTGGGGAGTCGTTCACGATCGCCCGATCAATAGCGAGGACATCGCACAGATCGTCGACGGCGTTCTCATACCCCTGCTCCGATAGCCCTTGGACCACGCCGTGCATGGGCACGCCAGTGAGCGGTGACGTCGACTGCGACGCGGCGTCGGCTCCACACCGTGCTGCGGCGCCGCGCGGGCGGCGAGTCCGTCGAGCAGATTCCGCCCGACCTGTTCATCCCCACCGGCAAGCGCAAGGCGTACCCCGAAGCCGTCGCCCAGGCCCACGCCGACTTCGACGCCCTACGGGCCGACGGCATCCCCGGGCCCGCCCCGCACCGTCTGACCGAGCGTCACTCTGATGACAGAGAGCTACTTGTCACTTCGCGGCAGCTTCGGGAGACAGGGCCTTAACAGGGCTGCTGACGCGTCACGAGCGGAGCCATAGGCGGAGCGAGGCAACGGTCACCGTTCCGTGGAAGACGTAGGCACGCTTGTCGAAACGGGTGGCTACGGCCCGGAAGCGCTTGAGTGCATTGAACGTCCGCTCTACTTCGTTGCGGCGTTTGTAGATCGACTTGTCAAAGCCGGTAGGCCGACCACCCGCGCTGCCACGGCGCTGGCGATTGGCCCGCTGGTCCGTGCGCTCGGGAATGGTGTGCTTGATCTGACGCCGCCGCAGATACCGGCGGTTCTGACGGGATGAGTACGCTTTGTCGCCGCCCACGTGATCAGGGCGCGTGCGCGGACGTCCACCACTGGTGCGTGGGACACGGATGCGTTCAAGGGTCGGGATCATCTGCGGAGCATCACCCCACTGGCCTGGCGTTAGCAGAAATGCGAGCGGCCTGCGGCCGCCCTCGCTAGCCAGGTGGATCTTGCAGGTTAGCCCGCCCCGAGAACGGCCCAGAGCTTCATCGGAACGATGCTCAAACGGCTGGCCAGGGCGACTTGGAATACGCGGCGCTGCAGCACGGGCACCGGCGGCGTGCTGGTGGGCACGACAGGAGGTCGAGTCCACGCTGACCATGCTCCAGTCGATCCGTCCGTCTACATCAGCGTCGGCCTGAACGGCCCGCAGGATCTTCTCCCATGTGCCGTCCCCTGACCACCGCCGATGCCTGTCATGTACCGTCTTCCATTTCCCGAAGCGCGCTGGAAGATCGCGCCAAGGAATCCCGGTCCGTTGCCGGAAGAGAATGCCGTTGATCACCCTGCGGTGACTCTTCCAGCGACCGCCCCGCCCTACGTTCATCGGCAGATGCGGCTCCAACCGAGCCCACTCCTGATCCGACAGATCACCTCGCCCCACGCCTCTCGGAACGATTCTCAGGCGGACGGGTCACCCGACCCATCGGACAGGACCTAGGTCGACGTACGGCAGTTGATCGAGGTGTTCGTACTCCCGGTTTTCCGCGACGAGCGCCCACCGGGGTACGGCGGCATCCCCCATCGCACTCCCCCGACCAGGCCCTCGGTTATGGCGGCACCGGTTTCGGCGGCCGTGAGGTGGTGTTCGAGGGCGTGGGCCCGCCAGCCGTTGTCGACGAGGACGTCATCGACCGCTCTTGTCGGGTCCGGGAAGAGAGGGGCAAGTGTCACGCCGACCGCGTCTGGTCGACGAGGAAGCGCAGTTCGACCGGGCAGTGCGAGTCGGGACGCTCCACCAACCCTGACCCGCCGCCAAAGACGAAGAAGACCTTCGCCCGGCAGCTCATCGACCGCCTGCACCGCCGGCGCGAGGACATCCTGCGCTTCCTGCACGACCTGACGGTGCCCTCACCAACAACCAGGCCGGGCAGGATATCCGCATGGCCAGAATCCAGATGAAGGTCTCCGGCGGCTGGCGCACCCTCGACGGCGCCAACCGATGGTTGCTGGTGCGTTCCCACCTCTCCACCGCCCGCAAACACGGCCTCAACCCCGTGACCATCCTCCACGACCTCTTCGCCGGAAACGTCTGGCTACCACCTGCTCACGCGTAATCAAGCACCTGAGTAGTCACATCGCCGAGAGCTCGTATCAGGTGACGAAGGCGCGGCTCGACACCGTAGGGGCGCTGATCGCGTGGGGCGGGAAGTACGGTCGCAGCGTCCTGGACATCGCGGCCGGTGGCCTTGCCGCGTGCCCGGGCTGTAGTTCGTCATCGCGGGGGCCACGAAGCCGGATCAGGTGAGGGCCAACGCGGCGGCCGGGGAGTGGATTCCCACCGCTGAAGAGCTCAGGGAGATCCTGGAACCGCTGTAGAGCTGTCGGGCCCGCGGGCTGAGGCCGGGTCGCCAAGGACGGGAAGTGGAAGAGGGGCAGCCGGTCCTTGTTCACGGCGACGAAGCCCCGGGGCCGGATCGAGGGCGGCGGCGTTCGCCGGCGCGCGGTGTGCGCATGTGGCTGAAGTCATTACGGCCGATCAATGTTCCAGCCGTGTAAAGCGGCAGGTGATCATCTGCGGACCTTGGAACCAACGGAATCGCAAGAGCGCACTTCGAGTCGTTGATCCTGTTCGGCGCAGACATGTCATGCGTTCTCCTGGGAAGATCGCCGCACCGCACAGCCGCTCTCCAGGAATCGCTTCGCAGCCCAGAGGAGTACGAGTGACGAGCGACAGACGTCCGAACAGAACCTTCTTCCCCGTAGGACGCGATCCACTGCGCAACCGCGCTGCGACCGGTGCGCTGGTGCTCACCGCGGCACTGCTCGCCGTGGCACTTCCGGTCTCCGGAGTGAGTGCCGAGCCCCACCCCGACCCGGCCAAGCCCGTGACGATCACCGCGAAGCCGAGGCCGGGCGCGCAGCCCGTCCAGCTCACCCCCGCCCAGCGCGGCAGCCTGCTGAAGTCCGCGAAGCAGGCCGGTGCGTCCCTGGGTGACGCGCTGAAGCTGGGTGCCAAGGAGGAACTGCTGCCGAAGGACGTCCTCAAGGACGCCGACGGCACCGTGCACACACGGTACGAGCGCACGTACGCGGGGCTCCCGGTCCTCGGCGGCGATCTGATCGTCCACCAGCGGTCCGGAAGCCGGACCGTCACCAAGGCCACGGACGCGGCGATCGCTGTGCCCACCACCAAGGCCACCCTTCCGGCGGCGACTGCCGCGAAGTCCGCGCTGAAGGCCGCGGACGGTGAGGGCACGCTCGACACCGAGCAGGACGGCGCCCCGCGGCTCGTCGTGTGGGCGGCCGACGGGAAGCCCGCCCTTGCCTGGGAGACCGTCGTCACCGGCGTCCAGGACGATGGCACCGCCAGCGAGCTGCACGTCGTCACCGACGCCGTCAGTGGCAAGACGCTGCGCGAGTTCGAGGGCGTTCGGACCGGCACCGGCACCGGTCAGTTCAGCGGTGAGGTCAACATCTCCAGCGCCCGGGGCACCGACGGGCTGTTCGAGCTGAACGACACCCAGCGCAATCACAGGACCTACGACCTCGGGCACCGGACATCCGGCACCGGCACCCTGTTCACCGACGCCGACGACGTCTGGGGCGACGGCACTCCGGCCGACGTCCAGACCGCGGCCGTGGACGCCGCCTACGGCGCCGGGAAGACCTGGGACTTCTACCACGACCGGTTCGGCCGTAACGGAATAGCCAACGACGGACGCGCGGCCTACTCCCGCGTCCACTATGGCAACAACTATGTCAACGCCTTCTGGCAGGACAGCTGTTTCTGCATGACCTACGGCGACGGAACGGGCAACGCGGCCCCGCTCACCGCCCTCGATGTCGCCGCCCACGAGATGTCCCACGGCGTCACCGCGTCGACCGCCGACCTGATCTACAGCGGCGAGTCCGGTGGCCTCAACGAGGCCACCAGCGACATCCTGGCCACAGCCGTGGAGTTCTACGCGGACAACCCCGACGACACCCCCGACTACGAGGTCGGCGAACTCATCGACATCAACGGCGACGGCACCCCGCTGCGCTACATGGACAAGCCCTCGAAGGACGGCCGTTCGCAGGACTTCTGGTCGCGCACGACCAAGAACCTCGACGTCCACTACTCCTCAGGTCCGGCCAACCACTTCTTCTACCTGCTCGCCGAGGGCAGCGGTGCCAAGACCGTGAACGGTGTCGCCTACGACAGCCCGACCGCCGACGGTTCGGCCGTCCCCGGCATCGGCCTGCACAACGCCACCAACGTCTGGTACCGGGCACTGACCACGTACATGACGTCCAGCACCGACTACGCGGGCGCCCGCGTGGCGACGCTCCAGGCCGCCGCCGACCTGTTCGGCCGGTCCAGCGAAGCCTACGAGGCGGTGGGCAACACCTGGGCCGCCGTCAACGTCGGCTCCCGCTTCGTCGATCACATCGCGATCACCCCGCCGAGCGATCAGGAGGCCGCAGTCGGCCAGCCCGTCACGGCTCGGATCAGCGCCGACACCAGCCGGGCCGCAGGTCTGATCTACTCGGCCACCGACCTGCCCGGCGGACTGTCCATCGACTCCGCCACCGGCGTCATCTCCGGTATCCCGACCGCGGTGGGTGACTTCACACCCACGGTCACAGTCGACGTCAGCGGCCAGAAGGACACCGCCTCGACAACGTTCTCGTGGACCGTCATCCCGTCCGGCGGCGACTTCTTCGTCAATCCCGGAAACGTGGACATCCCCGACCACGGCAGCGCGGTGACATCCCCGCTCATCGTGTCCGGCCGCCCCGGCAACGCGCCCAGCGCGCTCCAGGTCACGGTGGACATCATCCACACCTACCGCGGTGACCTGGTCATCGACCTGGTCGCACCCGACGGCACGGCCTACCGGCTGAAGAACGTCGGCAATGACTCCGGCGACGACATCCACACCACGTACACCGTGGACGCCTCCGCCGAACTCGCCGACGGTACCTGGCTGCTGAGGGTGCAGGACATGTACTCGCTCGATGCCGGTTACATCGACAGCTGGAAGCTCACGTTCTGATCCTCCGGTGACCCATTGCCGGTGAACGCCCGGCGTTCCGTAACGACGACGGTACTCTCTTCTCTTCGCGCCTCATCCGGGCTGACCGGGTGGGGCGCGTCGCAGCCCGTGCCGGGGGCAACCGGCGAGCGCCCGGGACCATGTGGGCGCAGGTGGCGGGAGCCTCGGGCACGGGCCTGTACGCGGCGAACTCCCACCTGCTCACCCACCATGAGCACGCTGCGCAAGCCGGCCCCTGCCGGGCCGGTCCTCTGCTGTTCCGGCGGGCCTGAGAGCCCGGCACCCAGAAGAGATCGGCACCCCCGCCCATGCACTGTCGAGCGGGCGACGCCCACGAGGCCAGGCGTTCGCCCGGTGAGCGGACGGAAAACCTGCCGGCCGTGTGCTGTCCACCTCCGAACTGCGATAAAGCGGATCTCGCACGGGCCACCAACCTTTCTGGTGGCAGGTGATGCGTCGGTAGTCCATGGAAAGGCGCCCCGCTTCCTGCGGGGAGATGCAGTTGCAAGGCATGCCCGGCGCTCCATGAGGGAGACCCCCGGTCCCGTCGTTCAGGGCCGGGGGTTTTCCGTCAGGCCGGCGGCATCAGCGCAGGGAAGGGCCGACCGTTCTTGCAGTAGGAGCCATCCGTGAACCTCGCAGTTGATCCGCGACCGGCGGGTCCGATCGTTCAGGTCGCCGTAGCTGCGAAGGACGGGATCGCCGTCACCCTCTGGCCCCGTCCGGCCCGGGCGGAAGGCCTCTCGTGGCGTCGACGGTCGAGCCGATGTTCAGTCGAT
Organism: Streptomyces sp. NPDC002809; assembly: GCF_040295435.1. Classification (NCBI taxonomy): domain Bacteria; kingdom Bacillati; phylum Actinomycetota; class Actinomycetes; order Kitasatosporales; family Streptomycetaceae; genus Streptomyces; species Streptomyces sp. NPDC002809. The sequence goes on along the minus strand of NZ_JBEOVJ010000022.1, from coordinate 82,550 downwards.
GCCGCGAACCCTGCTCCACGTTGCCGCGTTCCTGCGCGGATGCGCACACCAGCCCCCCTCCGTCCGGCTGTCGCACGCACCGCCCCTTTCCTGTCGGCGCTCGCCGCGACCGCTCTGCTGCTCACCGGCTGCGGGACGGAGCGCGCCGACGCCGGGAGCCCCGACGCCGGCGCGGCCGAACCGCCGTCCCGTACGCAGGCCGATGATCCGGGCAAGGACGGCGTACGGATCACCTCGCTGGCCCTCCCGTCGGCTTCCCTCTCACCCACCGGCGGCCACTTGGTCTCCGCGGACAGCCTCGCTACGGACTCCGGGGTCATTGCCACCTACGAGGTCACCAACGAGGGCACCGAGACCCTGACCTACTACTCGGGTGCTCGAAGTGGCGAAGGTCCCCGCGAGCGAGGCGCCGGCCGAACCAGGCGCGTGCCCCACCTCCGGGATCCAGGTCAGCGCCGACGACGGCGACGCGGCCATGGGACTGCGCGTCGTGGGCCTGCATCTCGACGACTGCGGCACACGCGATTACACCGTCATGAACTTCCTTCGCAGGAAGGGTACTTCGATCACTGATGCCCGCCGAGCAATCGCACTCGCCCCGCACACCGCCCCGCTCGACCTCTTCGACATCCCCAGCGACCCGCACGTTCACACCTGAAATTCGACCTTGCGACAGCCCTGATCCCCGACGCGCGGCTGCGCCCGGGGTGGTGACGCCACCCCGGGCGCAGCCGAGTGCAAGGTCCGGATCTACCGGTTCCGGGTTACCGGGTGGTGTTGTAGGCGCGGTCGATCGTCTGGACCAGGGTGTTGCCGGCGCGGTCGGTCATCTTGGCTCGCAGGGAGACGGAGCCCGCCTCCGCCGGGTGCTTCAGTGACAGGTGCGTGCCGTCGACGGCACGGGTGGGCTGCCAGGTGGCGCCCTCGTCGTAGGAGACTTCGAAGGCGAGCTTCGCGGGAAGCTTGCCGGCTGCTGCGCCCTCGACGGTGAAGGGAACCGCGAACTGCTTGCCCGCCTCCGCCGTGCTGGACAGGCTCAGTTCCGGAGAGAACCGGATCACCGACAGCGGCAACTTGGTGAAGCCGTCCTCGGAGGTCGTGGCGGAGCGGAAGGTCCACTCCGCCTTGACGCGGGTGCTGACCGGATACACCGCGGGATCACGGGAGCTTTCCACGGTCAGCTTGTACGTGCTGGCCTTGGCGGGAACGGTGTACTCAGTGACGCCGTCGGTCGGCGAAGTCTCGAAGTCGTCGGCGATCTCCTTGCCGTCCGCCAGGAGCGTGCTCTTCCCCGAAGTGGTGTCGGAGATGCCCCAGTGACCTGCGCCGTCGCCGAACAGCGGCAGGTAGGCCCTGATGACATTGCCGTACCGCCCGACACCGGGGTACAGGACTTCCGGTCCGGGGTCCGTGGGACCGTTCAGGGTCGGGCCGAAGACGCCGACGTCGAACCGCTCGGTGTAGTTCTGTCCGCCCTGCCAAGTCCTCGGCATTCTCATCAGAAACTGCTCGGAGCGCGTCTCGCGGCCCTCGCCCGTGGTCTGCCACATACGCAGGGACCACTTGACGCCGTTGTCGAGGATGTACTCGGTGGTGCGCACCGGCAGGGCTCCCCTCTGGCTGTTGAGGCCCACGACCAGGTCCCCGTCGGCCGTGTGGGGAGACACCTCGAACTGGCCCGTCCGGCCGTCGGCGGGTGTGCCCGCCAGGAGGTCGACCTCGGCGAGCTGATCCTGCTCGACCTCGGCGGCGAAGCCGCCCAGCCGGCCGCTGCGGTTCCAGCCCAGGTGGTAGGTGACCGGCCGGCCCTCGTCGCCCTGCCGTGTCCAGTCACCGGCGAACAGGGTGGATGTCCTGTCCGCGGGCAGGTCGGGCCCGAGCTGCCCGAACCCCGTGCCCTCGAAGGTGGGCGCGAGGTATTCCAACCTGCCCTCGCGCTGCCCCTCGGCCCGGGCGTAGGTGTAGTTCAGCATGGCTGTGGTGTTCTTGGCCGCGGCGTCGGGCACGGTGATGTCCACCGGCCGTGCCTTCCGGGCGTCGACGGAGACGCTGGTGTCCTTGTCCAGGCTCAGCTTCGGCTGCACCAGTACGGCGTGGGTGGTGGACTCGTCCGATGGGTGGATCAGCCCGTTGAGACTGTAGTCGTCCTTGGGCAGCCGGACCGTGAGCTCGCCGTCCTCCTCGGCGGCGTAGGTCCCGTAGAAGTCGTTGCTGAAGCTCACGACATCGGTGACGGCGTCGTCGGTCGGCTCGCCGTTCTCGTCGATGTGCTTCAGCGTCAGATCGTACGACTCGATCTCGCGCTCAACGCCGACGGCGGAACGCACCTGGACCTTGCCGTCCTTCGAGATGGCCTCCACCGAGCCGCCGAAGGAGCCGTCGGCACTACCGGCGCGGGTGTCCGCCGTCACGTCGGCCGTCGCCTCGCCACCCGCCGGCACGGTGAGTTGCGGAGGCGACACGGCGAACATGCCCTCGGCCGCGGGCTTGCCGTCGACCGAGAACGCCTCGACGGACAGGTCCAGGGTGACCGGCTCCGCACCGAGGTTGCGGTAGGTCAGCTTCTTGGTCACCGGCTTGTCGTCGGTGTGCGGCCACTGCTGTTTGCCGAAGTCGATCGGCTTCTGCTCGGTGACGACGCTCTGCTCGATCGCACGGACCAGGTCGGTGCGGCCGGTGCCCTGCTGGAAGGAACTGTACGAGCCCGGCTTCGCGGAGCCGGTGAGGACCGCCTTGAGCCGCTCCCCCGTCCAGTCGGGATGCTGCTGGGCCAGGATGGCAGCGGCGCCCGCGACATGCGGGGACGCCATGGAGGTGCCGTCGATGGTGAGGTAGCCGGGTATGTCGGAGGGGATTTCGTCCGCCAGGACACTGCCGGCGGCCGCAGCGGCCGTGATGGCGACACCGGGCGCAGTCAGGTCGGGCTTGACCCCGCTGTCGCCGACGCGGGGGCCACGGCTGGAGAAATCGGCGAGCTGCTCGGACTTGTCGACCGCGCCCACGGTGAGCGCCGCATCGGCGCTGCCGGGCGAACCGACGGTTCCCTCGCCGTCCCTACCCTCGTTGCCGGCCGCGATGACGAAGAGCGTGTCAGACTCGGCGGAGAGCCGGTTGACCGTCTCCTCCAGCGGGTCGATGCCGGGCGTGTCGACGCCACCGAGGCTGAGGTTGACGACATCGGCGCCCTGCGCCACCGCCCACTCCATGCCCGCGATGATGCCGGAGTCCGAGCCGTAGCCGGCGTCGTCCAGGACCTTGCCGTTCAGGAGCTTCGCACCCGGGGCGACGCCCTTGAACTTGCCGTCCGACCCGGCTCCCGTACCAGCCGTGATGGATGCCACATGGGTGCCGTGGCCGAACTTGTCAGCAGTACCGGAGGGGGAGTCGGAGAAGTCCCGCTCCTCGATCACTCTGCCCGCCAGGTCGGGGTGGGTGGTGTCGATCCCGGTGTCCAGTACGGCGACCTTGGTGCCGGTGCCGTCGAACCCGGCGGCCCAGGCCGTCGGCGCACCGATCTGCGGGACGCTCTTGTCGAGGCTGGCCTTGCGCCTGCCGTCCAGCCACATTTTCTCGACAGCGGCTGAGTCGGTGAACTCCGCCGATCCGTCAGCCCTGCGGGCGGCGCCGGAGTCGGTCACGGCGTCCCAGAAATCGGCGCCGCGCTTCTTCACGGGACGCACCGCATGGCCGTTGACGACCGGAAGGGCCCGGCCGACACGCGCACCAGCCCCGGTGAACGCACTCATCGAGGGCGCCTTCTTGCCCCGGAACGTGACGATCAGTGGCAGATCGGAGCGGCCGGCATCGTCGTAGCCGTCCGCCAGCAACTGGGTCACGTCGAAAAGCCTGACGTCCAGCTTGCCTTGCGCCAGCAGCAACTGCGCATCACCAGGCACTACGTGGGTGTGACCCCCGACCATCCGGACCGAGAACGGCATCCGCTCCCGGCCCTTCGCCCGCTCCACCCCGGCGACCTTGCCGGCCCCGTCCAGTCGGACCCGGTCGCCGGTGACCAGTGTCACCGTCTTGACTTCCCGGTCCTTGCCGACGCCGCTCACGCCCTCGGAAAGCGTCCTGAAACTTCCGTCGGGCTGCTCACCGGACGGCGCGGCCTGGGCCGCACCGCCCGGGAGGCCGGCCAGCAGAAGGGCCGTGGAGACCGCTCCCGCGGCCACGGCCGAACGAAAGAATCTTGCGCTCAACTCCACTTGAACTCCTGACATTTGGAATCGGGCAGGAGCCGTCAGCGACGCCGTTAACCCCGGCGCCCTGCCCATTCCGTTCAACGGCTCGCTTTAGAGACGGGGTGGCCCTCCATCAGGTTGGTCTCGACAGTCGCAAATTTACTGACGGATCGTCATATAGGTGGCCGCCGGGATCTGCGCGTGGCCCGCCATCGGCAGCCGTGGTGGCCTCTGGCGAATGGCCATGAACATCGCCAGAATCAGCGCACTCACGACGCCGAAGGCAACCTGGCCGCGGTGTGGGTATGTTGATGAGTGAAAGCTGCACGGAACGACGAAGCTCCTGGTAGACGGATTCTCGGCCCAAGGCCACCCGTTTCCGACCTGGGACGTGAGATCGTCAGATCCCCACTGCGGGTCGCGGATCGGCGCCGACCAGGGCTACGCGAGCAGGTGGTCTCCACCAACAAGCCGCGCCGGGCTTCGCGCTTCCCAAGGGCCGAAAGGTTCGAGACGTGCCGTGCCCCTGCCTAAGAGTGTGGCCCGGAGCATCCAGTGGCACATGGAACTCTTCGCGCCAGTGAGCGACTCTGTCGGGGATCTTGGGGTTTTAAGGACGCCGTCCTTGATTGCTCGGGACACTGCGGGAGTTCGTTCAAGTCCCGCTCATGTCTCCCGAGGTGATCGGTGTCAATCCGTCCTCGACCTGGTGCGGAGGTCCCGGCGCTCACCGTGCGCATGGCCCGTGCCAGCAACCCTCGTGGCACCACTGCGATGTGGGTCCGCGACCACCTCGACGGGTTGTGGCGTGATGAGGACTTCGCCTCCTGGTATTCCCGCGATGGCCGTCCCGGCCTTTCGCCCGCCCAACTGGCCACCGTGTGCGTGCTCCAGTTCCTGTTCAACCTTTCCGACCGGCAGGTCGCCGAGGCGGTGCGCTGCCGTATCGACTTCAAGTACGCCCTGGCCATGGAGTTGGACGACCCGGGCTTCCACCACAGCGTCCTGACCGACTTCCGCGACCGCCTGCGCGAGGGCGATCGAGCTGACAGCCTTCTCGACCTGGCCCTGGAGCGGATGCGGTCTGCCGGGCTACTCAAGGAGCGCGGACGGCAGCGCACCGACTCCACTCAGGTCTTGGCCGCCGCCCGCGAGCTGACCCGCCTGGAACTGGTTCTCGAAGCGGTACGCGCCGCGCTGGAGGAAGCGGCCCGGTGTGCTCCAGAGGTCCTCGACGAGCTGGTGAATGCTGACTGGGCCAAACGTTACGGCCGCCCGGTGCGTCTGGCGAGCCAGCCCAGCCACCCCGCCACCCGCCTTAAGCAGGCCGGGGCCGACGCCCGTCGGCTCCTGGAACACCTCCCGCCCGCCACACGCGGACCCCGCTCCGAGGCCCTGCGGCAGATCATGGTGCAGAACTTCCTCATCGACACCCGCGGCAACCTCCGGTCCCGCGGCGACAGAGACGGACAGCCCCGCGGAGCACTCAGGATCATCTCGCCCTACGACCCCGAGTCCCGTCGGGCGATACGGGGCAACACTCGCTGGAGCGGCTACCTGGTTCACGTCACCGAGACCTGCGACGCCAACGACAGCGTCAATTTGATCACTGATGTGGCCACCACCATCCCGACCAGGGACAGTCAGGCCATGCCCGGCATCCATGCCCGGCTCCACTCCCGCCGGCTGCTGCCCGCCGAGCACCTCGTCGACGGCGGCTACACCTCCGCGGCCCTGCTCGACCGCTCAGCCCGGGACCATCAGGTCCAGCTCGTCGGCCCGGTCAAGGCGTCCGGATCCTGGCAGGAGAAACAGCAGACCGGCTTCACCCGGAAAGCCTTCAGCATCGATTTCGACCGCCGCCGCGTCATCTGCCCGAACGGAGAGACCAGTGACCGCCGGTTCGAACCACCTGCCATGGCTCCTTACGCGGTGGTCCGCTTCGCAGCCCGCCAGTGCGATCCCTGCCCCGACCGGTCCCTCTGCGCGAGGGGCGCCTCAGCACGCACAGTGAACTTCCTCCCCCGTCACCTGCACGAACTCCAAGCCCTCAACCGCACCGACCAGCACGATTCCCAGTGGCGACGCCGCTACGCGGCCCGCTCCGGCGTTGAGGGCACCATCTGTGAATTCGTCAACGGACACCGGGCGCGCCGTAGCCGCTACCACGGCGTCGCCAAGACCCACGTGCAACACGTTCTGACCGCCATCGCCATCAACCTCGAACGCCTCGCGACCCACGCGCCTCCAGCCACCGACCACCCGCGACCACTCACAGCATTTCAGCTCTACCTCGACGCACGGGACCTGACCTGGGAAAGCTGGTGGCGACAAGGCAAGTGACCCCCGAACATCCAAGATCCCCGACAGAGTCGCTCATGGACCTCGCCCTGCGCGGCTTGGAATTGAGAACACTCGACCCCTACCTGTCAGGCTGGCGGATGCGTGTCGTGCCCGCCCTGGGCCACGTCGCGGTCCGGATGATCACCAACGGCGCTGTCGACCGCACCGTGCAGAACTGCATCGCCGACGAGCTCAGCCGCTCAACGGTCAAGAACACCATCGCCGTCCTGGTCCGTGTCATGGAGCAGGCAGTGCGCGACGGCATCACCAAGGTGAACCCCGCCCGGGTGGCCGGCTGGCAGAAGCTCTACAAGCAGGCCGAGGACGAACTCCTCGACCCACGCGCGCTCGCCCTGCCCGACTGGGAAACACTCCTCGCACTGGCCGACGCGCTCGTGGCAGCCTCCCACGACGAGTACCGCGGCTGTGGAGACGTGGTCACCTTCGCCGCGTGCACCGCCGCACGGATCGGGGAGATCTCCGGCTGCCGCGTCGGAGACATCGACACCACCCAGTGGATCTGGACCGTGCGGCGTCAGACCACACCCGCGCCCGGCGGGCTGACCGACAAGGGCACCAAGGGCAAGCGGGCCCGCAAGGTTCCTATGGTCGAGGAGATCCGCCCCCTCGTCGCCCAGCGCATCCTGTCCGCCGGCCCCAACCCGGACGCCCGCCTGTTCACGGGCCCGCGCGGCGGGCGTATCTCCACCTCCGTCCTGCGCGACGCCACACACTGGGACGACGTGGTCACCAAGCTCGGCTACGAGCATCTGCGCCGCCACGGCCTCCGGCACACCGGACTGACCTGGTTCGCCGACGCCGGGGTCCAAGTGCACGTCCTCCGCAGAATCGCCGGCCACGGTTCACTGACCACCACCCAGCGCTACCTTCACCCGGACGTCCACAAGATCACGGCCACCGGGGCGGCGCTCTCGGCCCACTTCAACGTGCTCCGCGCACCACGCTCACTCCCGAGCCCCATCGTCATGACCCGCTGACCCGGTCAAGGACGCCGGACCTCCATCTGGTCCCCAACTGGTCCCCAAAAATGATCAAGGGCCGGTTTCGGATTGCTCCGAAACCGGCCCTGACCTCGACTCTCACGAGTCGGGACGACAGGATTTGAACCTGCGACCCCTTGACCCCCAGTCAAGTGCGCTACCAAGCTGCGCCACGTCCCGCTGCCCGTCTGACCTGGGGTTTCCCCCTGGCTGAACGCGCATGAGAACAATACCGCACTTCAACCGGTGGTCACGAACCCCTTTCGCCGCTTGACCTCAACCGCGCTTGATGTTGAACGCTGAGTGGCATGACGAACACGACCGCCGCACCGGCGCCCGCCTACCGCGACCTGCCCCGGCTGATGAGCCTGATGACCGGCGACGAGAAGCACGGCCCCGCCGCCACCTCGACCCTGGACGCCCTGTGGGTGCTGTACGACCGGGTACTGCGGGTGACCCCGGAAACCGCCGACGCACCGGACCGGGACCGTTTCCTGCTGTCGAAGGGGCACGGGCCGATGGCGTACTACGCGGTCCTCGCCGCGCACGGATTCTTCGACGAGGAGCTGCTGGCGGGCTTCGGCTCGTACGCATCGCCGCTCGGCCACCATCCGGACCGGCTGCTGGTGCCCGGCGCCGAGATCGGAAGCGGGTCGCTCGGGCACGGGCTGCCGCTCGCCGTGGGGAGCGTGCTGGGGCTGCGGGCCCAGGGGCTGACCGGACCGCGGGTGTGGGTGCTGACCGGTGACGCCGAACTGGACGAGGGCAGCAATCACGAGGCGATCGCCTACGCGGGCCCGGCCGGCCTGGAGCAGCTGCACACCGTGGTGATCGACAACGCTTCGGCGACGTACGGCCGCCCGGGCGGGATCGCCGACCGGTTCGCGACAGCGGGCTGGTCGGTCGCGAACGTGGACGGACGGGACCACGAGGCGCTGTACGCGGCCTTCACCGCGCCGCACCCCGGTCAGCCGAGGGCCGTGGTCGCCCGGGTCGCCCCCAAGCGCTGAGCCGCATCACGAAGAACCGACGAAACCCCCGAACCGAGGAAGAGGAACACCCCCATGGACACGATGCGTGACCGCTTCATCGCCACCACCACACGACTGCTGGACGAGGACCCCCGCCTGGCGCTCGTACTGGCGGAGATCAGCCGCGACGGATTCGGCCGGGCCGAGCAGGACCATCCAGACCGGGTCGTGAACGTCGGCATCCGGGAGCAGTTGCTCATCGGGGCCGGGGCCGGGATGGCGCTCACGGGGATGCGGCCGATCGTCCACACCTTCGCGAGCTTCCTGGTGGAGCGGCCGTTCGAGCAGGTGAAGCTGGATTTCGGCCACCAAGGGGTCGGCGGGGTGCTGGTGAGCGCCGGGGCCTCGTACGACTGGCCGGCCGGCGGGTTCACACATATGGCGCCCGGGGACGTGGCGCTCATGGACACCCTGGACGGGTGGACCGTGCACGTTCCGGGCCATCCCGACGAAGCCGAGACGCTGCTGCGGGAGGCGGCCGCCGGGGACGGCAGGGTCTACGTACGCCTGTCGCTGCAGTCCAACGACCGGGCGCGACCGGTGGGCGGGACGGGCGGGTTCACCAGTGTGCGCGAGGGAACGGGCGGCGTGGTGATCGCCGTCGGACCGATGCTGGACAACGTGCTCACGGCAACGGAGGGCCTCGACGTGACCGTGCTGTACGCGACCACCGTGCGGCCGTTCGACGGCGAGGGACTGCGCCGGGCGGTCGGTGACCGGCCCACCGCCGACGTCGTGATCGTCGAGCCGTATCTGGCCGGCACCTCGACGGGCGCCGCCAACGACGCACTCACCGCCGTCCCTCACCGGATCCTGGCACTCGGCGTGGCCCGCGAGGAGCTGCGGCGGTACGGGCAGATGGACGAGCATCTCGCGGCCCACGGCCTGGACCCGCGCGGCCTGCGGGAACGGATCGGCGGCTTCCTGGGCGAGTGAGGCGGCGGCGAGCAAGGCGGCGGGGCGGGTGACGGAGGGGGAAGTGACGGACGAGGCGGCAGGCGAGGCCGCGTACGTGGGCCGTACCGGCCCATTGACCCCGCCGAAGGCGTGAACCTACCCTGGGCAACGCACTCAGAAAGCGCTTTCTACCTCCCTCGGAACCTACCGCACAGGGAGCGCCCCATGAACTGTCGCCCCTCGATCCGTGGTGTCCTGCGGAGCCTGTTTCCCCCGCGTGTCCTGATTCCGGCGGCCGCCCTCGCCCTCTGCCCGGCACTCACCCTCTGCCTTCCGGTGAGCTCACCTCCCCCGGCGCACGCCACCCCCGCGCGGGCCCCCGCCCTGGTCCCCGTCACCCGGCCGCAGCCCGCCTTCCGCGAAGCGGAGTGGTTCACGACGACCGGCGGGGCACACGGCGGAGCGGTGACGGAGAACCGGGCCGGCGACTCCGGCGGGCGGCGGATCACGGAGATCGAGGACGGCGACTGGATCGACCTCGGCGCGCTGTCGCCTGCGAACGTCGGCTCGGTGACGGTCCACGCCGCCTCCGGAGGCATCGGCGGCGCGGTCGAGTTCCGGGCCGGGTCGCCGACCGGACCGCTCCTTGGGAGCGTCACCGTCCCGGTCACCGGCGGGTGGGACCGCCCCACCTCGCCGACGGCAGGGCTGACCGGGGCAGGAGGCGGGTTACGGCTGTTCGCCGTGTTCACCAATCCTGTGTGGCGGGCGGGGGCGGCAGACCTGTTCGCCATCGACTGGTTCCGCTTCGACGGCCCGGCGGACGGCGACGGACAGACCGCGTCGCGCGCACCGGCACCGCCAAAAGCCGGACCGGCCCGAAAGGCCGGTCCGGCTTCCGTGTGCTGTGCGGGTGTCAGTGGATGAGCACCTGCGCGAGAGCCACCCGGCCGGTGCCGGAGGTCACGATCCTCACCGAGCGGGTCCGGCTGTCCAGGTTCACCAGCGTGGGACGCAGCGCCTTCCCGCTGACGTGCACCGTCCCGTCGTCGGTCACGATGTCGAAGTCGGCCGTGGTGGATGAGGAGTTGTTCCAGACCTCGACCTGGCGGATGTGCCGGACGCCGCCGAGGTCCACCTGCCACCAGGCTCCCGCCTCGGAGAGCGTGCGGGTGTCCGTGTTGGTGTCGGCGTCCAGGGCGAGGGCTGCCGTCGCCGCGCCCTCGGTGGAGGACTGGGTGGCCGTACCGGTGCGCGCGAGGTCGGTGCGCAGTTGCTCGACCGGACCGCTGCGGGACCCCGCCCCGGCGGCTACGGCGAGCGCTTCGGCGGGCAGCCGGTCCAGTCCGGTGAGGTTGTCGGTCATGACGGACCCGCGGCCTGCGAGTGAGGGTGCGGCGGTGTCGGTCCAGTTGTCGCGCGCGGTGTTCTCGATGCCGTAATCCACCCAGTTGGAGACCCACTTGTAGCCGATGCGGGTGATGACGTTCTTCTCGACGGTGATGTGCGAGGACTGTTCGTCGAGGTAGATTCCGTTGCCGTCGCGCTCGGTGTTGCCGTATGCGGAGCGGTTGATGTAGTTGCCGCTCAGGACGGTGCCGGGCTGGGCGCCCTGGGTGTAGATGGCGCCGCCGTCGTGCTGCTGCTGCGCCACCTCCATGACGTCGGTGATGCGGTTGTTCGTCACCCTGTTGTCGCGCAGCACGGACGTCTGTGCCTCGGTCTGGTTCCAGCCCCAGCCGACGGAGATCCCGGAGTACGGGAGGTGGTCCAGGCTGTTGTGGTCGACGGTCAGCTCCGCCTCGTAACCGGCCCAGATCCCCACCGCGTCGGTGTACTCGACGCCCGTGCGGCTGATGGTGTTGTACGCGACGGTGTTGCGCTCCCCGGTGAGTTCGGCGCCTGGCATCGGCTCGGTGTCGCCGACGTACACCGCGCCCGAGGACAGGTCGGTGAAGGACGAGCGGGTCACGGAGCTGTCCTTCGTGCCGGCTTCCAGGATCGTGCCGGCCCCGCCGAGGTGGGTGAACCGGGTGTTGTCGATGCTCACTCCCCGACCGCCGCGGACGGTGACCGCGGCGGCCGGCTTGGTGTAGAAGCGGCCCGCGTGGTCTACGGGGCCGGTGGCTCCGGTCAGGGTGAGACCGGCCTGCATGCCCGCATAGCCCTCGTCGGTGCCGGGCCGGCGGTACGCCGCATACGCGAAGCCGATCCCGCTGACGGTGACGTCGTGGGCACCGTCGACGACGAGCAGCTGTTCGGTGTGCGGAGTGACGGCCTGCGCGTGGCGCATGTTCTCGCCCTTGCGCGGCAGGTAGGTGACCGTGCGGTCCGTCGAGTTCCAGACGAACTCGCCTGGTTGGTCGAGTAGTTCGGGGGCGTTCTCGAAGAAGGCGACGCCGCCGTAGCGGCCGGAGTCGACCGTGGTGGAGTCCCAGGCGGGTCCGGTGCGCTCCGTGCCGCTCGCCGAGTTGGTCCAGCAGGGCTGGGCGAACGTCATGGTGTCGCCGCTGACGGCCGCGATCCGGCAGTGGTAGTTGCGCCAGCGGACCCGGATGACGGCCTCGGCATCGGTGGGGCGCTGCCACCCGTCGATTCCGGTGGCGGTCGCGCCCGTCATGCCGGCCTTGGTCGCGTCGCACGTGGCGGCCGCGCAGGCCTCGCCGCGGGCACGGGTCGCGCGCCTGCCGTCGACGAAGAGCTGACGCGGGGTGACGCCTTCGGGGACGCGGGCGCTCCAGGTACCGTCGGTGTTCTGCCGCCAGCCCGTGATGTCCTGTCCGCCGGAGAGCACGGGGCGAGCACCGGGGGCCGCGGTCCAGGTGGCTCCCGAGTCGGCGGCGCCGAGCCTCAGGGGCTCGTCGAGCCGGTACGTACCGTCCTTGAGGAGTACGCGGACATCGTGTCCCGACACCGTGCGGGCCAGGTCCCGGGCCGCCCCCGGGGAGCAGGGCCGGGCGACGGTGCAGGAGGTGCCGCGGCCGTCCGGGGCCGCGTACAGCGTGCGGGTGCCGGGTGCGGCCTGGGCGGTCGGGGCTGCGAGGAGGGCGGTCAGGACGGCGACGGTGGCGGCAGCGGCGGTTCCTCGTGCGACGTTCACGGTGCGGTTCACGCGGTGGCCTTCCAGTCGGGGTGACCTGGCATGGGCGGGTTGACGGCTCCGAAGAGCCACTCGCGCAGGAACGGGTCGACGGACCGGTCGCCGGTGACGTCGACGGCGTGCCGGATGAAGGCCTCACTCGTGTAGGTGGAGTCCTTGAAACGCCGCACCCACGCGCGCATGACCTTGTCGAACGACGGCCGGCCGATCTGCAGGCTCAGGGCGTACAGGACGAGTGCGCCGCCGTCGTAGATGTTCGTGCCGCCGAGCGCCCTGGGCAGTCCGGGCGGGCCGTCGGCGGCGCGGACCGCGTCGAGCTTCTCGTACGTCGACTTCATCTTGTCGGCGAACACGGACCAGCCGCGCTCCTCGCCGTACAGGCCGGCGTAGTACACCGCGGGGCCCTCGTTGAGCCAGGCCTGCTGCCAGTCGTTCGGGGTGACGGAGTCGCCGAACCACTGGTGGACGAGCTCGTGCACCATGGTGGTCTCGTAGCCGGGCTGTCCGTTGGCGTTGAGCTTGAACCAGTTGGTGGAGAACAGGGAGAGGGTCTGGTTCTCCAGGGCGTCGGTGTAGCCGTCGTAGATGTGGACGCCGTAGACGGAGAACGGATAGCGGCCGAACTTCGCCTCCAGCCAGGCGAGATGGTCGGGGGTACGGGCCACGATCGGGCCGTACTTCTCCTCCTGGCCCTGCGGGACGATGTGCCGCAGTGGCAGGCCGCGGTGACTGCTTCCGTACAGGTAGGTGCCCTTGACGACGGCGATGCCGATGAGTTCGGTCGCCATGCGCTCGCGGAGGGCGAAGTGCCAGACGGTGGAGCCGTCGGCGCGCGGGGTCCTGTGGGTCAGCTCGCCGTTGGCGGTGGCGACGAAGCCCTCGGGGGCGCTGATGTGGAAGGTCCACGTCGCTTTGTCGGACGGGGTGTCGTTGCAGGGCAGGAAGGTGTCGGCGCGCGAGGACTGGGCGGCCGAGGCGAAGCCGCCGTCGGTGCCGAACTTCCAGCCGGTGAGGCCGAGTCGGGGCGTCTTGCCGTTGCCCCGGTAGTGGATCTCGGTGGTGAACGCCTGCCCGTCGCGAAGTGGGCGGACGGGTGTGACGGTCAGCTCCTGGCCGCTCCTGCCGGGCGTGAGCGCCCAGGTGGCGGGGCGGCCGGCGACGGTGACGGAGTCGATGGTGTGGCCGTCGGTGTCGAGGTTGAAGGCGGAGAGGTCCTGGGTGGCCTTGGCATTGATCTTCACGGTCGCGGTGAAGTCGTACGTCACCGGGGTGAAGTCGAAGATCAGGTCGTAGTGGGTGACCTGGTAGCCGCCGTTGCCCAGGGTCGGGAAGAGCGGGTCGCCGACCCCGTCGGAGCCGGGCCCCGGGTCGAAGCCGTGCGGCCGGGCGGAGGCGGGCGGGCCGAGCACGGGTACGGCGACAGCCGCGGCGACGGCCGCCCCGCCGAGTCGGAGGGCCGTGCGTCTGCTGGTGGGAGCGGTCATCACTTCTTGCCCTTCTGGAAGGCCTGCTCGAACTCGCCGCGGGCCTGCTCGCCGCCCTTGGCCAGGTAGTCCTTGACCAACTGGTCGTAGGCCGACATGGGCTTGCGGCCGGCGATGATGTCCTTCAGCGCGTCCTGCTTGAGCGTGTAGAGGCTGCCGTAGCCCTTGGAGTCCCAGGTGGGCGAGGAGTACTGGAGCGTCGGGTCCGGCTCCATGATCGGGATCATCTTGGTGAAGGCCTCGTGCACATGGCGGACGCCCTGCTCCGAGTCGGCGCTGAAGATCGCGGGCACGGCGGAGGCCATGAACTTCCAGGGCACGGTGACGTCCTGGGTGCCCTGCTTCGTGAGCGCGGGGTTGCCCTTGGCGTCGCGGGTGAAGTCCTTGCCCTCGACCCCGTAGTTGATGAGGGTGTACTCCTCGCTCCCGAACGGCGAGGCGGCGAAGTCGGCCAGTGCGAGGACCTGCCGCACCCGCTCATCGGACGCCTTCTTGACGTGGGTGTTCTCCAGCTTGACGTTGTCCATCCAGGCGACGGGCGCGGAGCCGAACGGCACGAAGGGCCTCGGGTCGTACTTCTCGTCGATCGCCTTCATGGCTGCGATGTAGCCGACACCGGGTGCCAGATAGGTGGGCATGCCGTCGTAGACGTAGGCGCCCTTGCCGTTCTTGAACATGTCCGTGTACTGGGCCTTCTGCGCCCCGGACATCTGGAGGGTGCCCGGGTAGAAACAGCCCGCCTCGTAGAGCGACCGCGCCGTCTCGACCGCCTTGCGGAACTCCGGGGTCTCCAGGTCGCTGGTGAACTTCCCGGTCCTGGCGTCCATCCGCCATGAGTACGGTGCGCCGGCCGACATGGCGAGGACGTTGGTGACACCCGCGATGATCGCGTACTGGTCCTTCTTGGGCCGGGTCAGCTCCTTGCACGCCTCGACGAACCGGTCGAGGCCGGTGATCTGGTCGAGGCTCGTGATGCCGATCTCCTCGAACAGGTCGTGCCGGTAGAAGCCGGCACCGCCGGTGCCCGTGCGCGCGATCGGGATGCCGAAGAGTTTTCCGCCGAAGATCGCGGCCTGCCAGGCGCCCTTCGGTATCGCGGCCAGGTTCGGGTAGTCCTTGACCTTGTCGCCGGCGAGGTACGGGGTCAGGTCGGCGCACGTGGCCTGGAGGAACCCGGACTTGTTGTCGACGCCACCGACCTCGGGGTACATGAAGAGGTCGGGAAGGCTGTCGCTCGCGACCATGGTGGAGAACTTGGTGCCGTAGTCGTCGGCGGGCACGGCGGTGATGTCCACCTGTCCGCCCAGGAGCTTCTCGATCTCCTGCCAGGCGGCGTTCTTCCCCCGCGAGGGCGGCGGCGGGGAGAAGGTCTCCATCGTCGCGCTGATCGGCTTCGCCCCCTTGAGCGGGGTGTTGCCGGTGGCGCGCAGCGGCTTGGCCGGGTAGCTGAAGAATCCCTGCGGGACGCCGGTGGCCGTCCCGGCCAGATCGGGCTCGAGGCCGATGTTGCGGACCGCGGAGTCCGGGAGCAGCGAGGCGCTCTTGGCCTCCGCCTTGGCCGTCGTGCCGCCGTCGCCGCAGGCGGCGAGCAGCGGAGCGGCGGCCAGTCCAAGACCGACGCCCGCACCCATGCGGAACAGTGCTCTGCGATTGATGGGAGTGGAGCTCGACACCTGAATCTCCTTGGAAGTGGGAGAGGGGAGGAAGGAGTGGGGGGCGGTGGCTGCGCTCAGCCCTTGACGGCGCCCGTGAGCACGCCCTTGGTGAAGTAGCGCTGGAGGAAGGGGTAGACGCAGAGGATCGGGACGACGGCGATCACGAGAACCGCCATCTGGACGGCCTGCTGCGGGGCGAGCACCTCGCCGGCGGATGCGGCGCTCAGGCTCTGGCCCTGGAGGACGTAGGTGCGCAGCACCATGGGCAGCGGCCATTTGTCGGAGTCGTTGAGGTACAGGAGCGAGTTGAAGAAGGCGTTCCAGTACGTCACCGCGTAGAAGAGGCTGATCACGGCGAGTACGGCCTTGGACAGCGGCAGGACGATCCGCACCAGGATGCGGAAGTCACCGGCACCGTCGACCTTCGCCGCGTCGTACAGCTCATCCGGCAGGTTCATGAAGAAGGACCGCAGGACGACCAGGTTGAAGGCGCTGACCAGGGTGGGCATGACGAGCGCCGCGTACGTGTCGTACAGGCCGAGCCCCTTGACCAGCAGGAAGTTCGGGATGATGCCCGCGTTGAACAGCATCGTGAACAGGGCGGTCATCAGGATGAAGCGGGACCCGGTGACGTCGCGGCGGGAGAGACCGTACGCCATGCCGACGGTGACGAGCAGGCTGGCGAGGGTGCCGAACACGGTGATGCCCACGGAGACCAGCAGCGCCCGGGTGACGACGCCCCCGGTGAAGATCGTGCGGTAGGCGTCCAGGGTGGGGTGGTCCGGCCACAGGACGAGGCCGGAGCTCTTGATGATGTCGGTCTGCGAGGCGAAGCTCGTGCCGATGACACCCACGAGCGGGTAGGCGACGGCGAGGACGACCACCACGACGGCTGCCGCCTTGGCGGTCTGGCCGATGCGCGTCGGCCGCTCCATCCAGGGGGGCCGGCCGTCGGACTTGCGTACGGGAGCGGGGCGGGGCGCCGGTGCGGTACTCCGGTTCCTGGCGCGTGTCTTCTCAGCGGTCAGCACCGCGGTACACCCCTTCGTGGCCGAGCCGGTGGGCGAACTTGTTCGCGCCCAGCACGAGTGCGGTGCCGATGACCGCCTTGACGAGTCCGACGGCGGCGGCGACGCCCCAGTCGTTGTCCTTGATGCCGTGGTAGTAGACGTAGGTGTCGAGGACTTCACCGGCGTCCGGGCCGACCGCGTCGCGCTGGAGCAGGATCTGCTCGAAGCCGACGGAGAGGATCTGCCCGAGGTTGAGGATCAGCAGCAGGATGAGGACGGGGGCGATGCCCGGCAGCGTCACGTGCCACAGGCGGCGCCGGGGGCCGGCGCCGTCGATCGCGGCGGCCTCGTACTGCTGCCGGTCGATGTTGAGCAGTGCGGCAAGGATGATGATCGTGCCCCAGCCGGCGTCCTTCCAGGCCACCTGGAGGGTCAGCAGCCAGGGGAAGGCGTCGGGGTCGCTCATCATGTCGTAGCGCGGGAGGCCCATGCTGCCGAGGAGGTCGGGCAGCACCCCCGCGCCGCCCAGGATCTGCTGGAAGATCGAGACGATGATGACCCAGCCGATGAAGTGCGGCAGATAGACGACGCTCTGCACGAAGCGCCTGATGCGGTCGCTGGCGATGCTGTTCAGCAGTAGGGCCAGGGCGATCGGCACCGGGAAGAAGAAGACCAGCTGGACGAGTGCGATCTCCAGCGTGTTGAACGTCGCGCTCCAGAAGGCCGGTTCGGTGAACGCCGCGGAGAAGTTGGCGAAGCCCACCCAGACGCTGTGCATGTATCCGAGGTACGGCTGGTAGTCCTGGAACGCCACCACGTACCCGAGCAGCGGGACGTAGTGGAAGACGACGAAGTAGAGCAGGCCGGGCAGGGTGAGCAGCAGCATCACCCGGTCGCGCTTGATCCGCTGCCCGAGTGTCAGCCGGCGTGGGGCGACGACGGCCGGCTCGGCCGGCGGGGCGGGTTCTTCGGCCCGCTTTCGCCGCTTTTCCCGCGGCAGCGGGGGTGCTGTGTCAGCCATGGTGCGTCCTGTTCGGCTGGGTGGCGCGTGGTGAGCCTTCTGCGGCCGCAAGTTAGTAAGCGGTTAACCCCAGCGTCAAGAGATCCGGGCGAACGTCTTTGTTACGCGATGCCCTGGAGGGGAGATCCGAGCCTTCGATAGCCTGCATACCGGCATAAATACGGCTGTTCTCCAGGAGGAGAGCTTGACGGTCGCCCTCCAGGCTCCTTAGCGTGCTGGTCATTCCATAGAACGCGATTACTGTCCGGAGGCAGGGTGCGAACCACCGAAGAGGCGCCGGCTCGTTCCGGTACCGATGCTGCGGCCCCGCCCGAAAGGCGCCCGCGCACGGTCCTGGTCATGAGCCACGGGCTGCTGGACGACGTCTTCCCGCCCTCTGTCCGGGCGCGTCTCGAGGAGACCGCGGAGCTCCTCGATCCGTCCCTGATCAGCGAGTTCGACTCCCCCGGCGCCGTGCGGGCACTGGCCGAGGCGGAGGTACTGCTCACCGGCTGGGGGTGCCCGCCGGTGGACGCCGGCCTGCTGGACCGGACACCGCGGCTGCGGGCCGTGATCCATGCGGCCGGCACGGTGAAAACGTTTCTGTCACCGTCGGCGTTCGACCGGGGGATCGTGGTCTCCTCGGCCGCCGCGGCCAACGCCGTGCCGGTGGCGGAGTTCACCCTGGCCGCGATCATCATGGGCGCGAAGCGGGTGTTCCCGCTGGCGGGGCTCTACCGTGCCCGCCGCACCCACCGCACCGGGGCCGACCTCGACCGGCAGCACTGGCTCGGTACCCACGGCCTGACCGTCGGAGTCGTGGGCGCGTCCCGGATCGGCCGCCGGGTGATCGAACTGCTGCGGGTCCTGGACGCCCAGGTGTTGCTGTACGACCCCTACGTGAGCGCCGCCGGGGCCGAGCTCCTCGGGGTGACCCGCGTGGACCTGGACACCCTCGTGGCGACCAGCGACGTGGTGACCGTCCATGCCCCGGACACCCCGGAGACGCGGGGCATCATCGACGCGCGCCGGATCGGCCTGATGCGCCCCGGCACCCTGCTCGTCAACACGGCACGCGGCACCCTGGTGGACACCGAGGCTCTGACCGGCCACCTGGTCAGCGGGCGGCTCGACGCGGTCCTGGACGTCACGTCTCCCGAGCCCCTGCCCGCCGGACACCCGTTGTGGGACCTGCCCAACGTCTTCCTCACCCCGCATCTCGCGGGCGCCCAGGGCAACGAGGTGGGCAGGCTCGGAGCACTCGCCGTCGACGAACTGGCGCGGTACGCGCGGGGTGAACCCTTCGGCCACCCGGTGCACCGGGCCGACCTGGGGCGGATCGCATGAACGCCGACCCTCGACAGGCTCTAGGCTCGGCGTCACACAACAGCCACCAGGGGGTGAGCCGGATGCGCCGGCAGAGCACGGCCGCGGACGGACCGCGGCGAGCGACGGTCACCGACGTCGCACGGCGCGCAGGCGTCTCGACGGCCACCGTCTCGCGCGTCCTGAACCGCAACTACCCCGTCGCGGAGGCGACCCGGGAACGGGTCGAGTCGGCCATGCGCGAGCTCGGCTACGTGGTCAACGCGCACGCCCGCGCGCTGGCAGGTGTCTCCAACCGCACCGTCGGCATCATCGTCAACGAGGTCATCGACCCCTTCTACGCCTACATCGCACGGGGTGTGGAACGGGAGGCGGCGCTCGGCGGACGGCTCTGCCTGGTCTGCTGCACCCAGGGCGACCCCCAGCGCGAGCTGGCCTTCATCGACCTCATGCACGAGCGCAGGGCGGACGCGGTGGTGGTGGTCGGCGGATC
The DNA here is from genome assembly GCF_040295435.1 of Streptomyces sp. NPDC002809. Lineage (NCBI taxonomy): Bacteria > Bacillati > Actinomycetota > Actinomycetes > Kitasatosporales > Streptomycetaceae > Streptomyces > Streptomyces sp. NPDC002809. Next base: position 63,026 of record NZ_JBEOVJ010000022.1, on the reverse strand, counting down.
GATCGCCGACCGCGGCTACACCTCCGAGCTGGCCCGCCGGGCCCGCGAACTGGACGCGGGCGGCTCCAAGCTGGTGCTGTGCGGACGGCCGCCCCTGGGCGAGGCAGCGCCCACCGCGGCGGTCGAGTACGACAACGAGGGCGGCGCCTTCGCCATCACCGACCACCTGCTGATGCAGGGGCACGAGCGGATCCTCTACCTCGGCGGCCCGCCCAAGCTCTCCACCACCCGTGACCGGCTGGCCGGCCACCGGCGCGCCCTGGAGCTGCGGGGCGTCGCCGTCGATCCCGACCTGGTCCAGCCGGGCGCCTTCAGCCGTAACTTCGGCTATCGGCGGATGGCCGAACTATTGCGGGACGGACCGGAGTTCACCGCTGTCTTCGCGGCCAACGACGTGGTCGCCGCCGGTGCCGCCCAGGCACTGGAGGAGGCCGGTGTGCGGGTACCCAAGGACATCTCGCTGGTGGGGTACGACGACATCCCCGTCGCCCAGGAGCTTCGCCCCCGGCTGACCACCGTCCACGTACCCCTGGAGGAAATGGGCCGCCAGGCCGTACGGCTCGCCGTCTCGGGCGGGGACGAGGACGACTGGCGCGAGCCGACGACGGGCGCGCTGCGGCTCGGCACCCACATCGTGGTACGCGATTCCGTGGCACCCCGGGCCGGCAGGTCCAGCCGTATGTGACCGGTTACTTCCTGCCTGTCCGCAGTTGGCCATAGTAAATGACAGTAACTTCCCGACTCCTCTTGCGGCTCGACAGCAACCGCTTACATGCTGACGGAACGCACCGTCCCACTCCGCACGCTTCCGCCCCTCATTCGTTTCTGCAGGGAGAGTTCCGCATGCGCAAGTTCACCTCCTCCAGCCCGGTTTCCCCCTCGGTCGGCCGCCGCGCCGTCCTCGCCGCGGGCGCGGGTGCCGGAGCGGTGGTCGCACTCGGCGCCACCGCCACCACCGCTCGGGCGGCGGCGCGCCGCCCCGGCGTCCGCCCGGTCTCGCTGACCGTCACCGCCCGCCCCGCAGCCGAAGCCGAACGGCTGCGGCTGGCGCAGGCCCTGCGCGGCTCGGAGTTCCGGCCGACCGGCCTGTACGCACCCGCCGGCACCCCGCTCTCACTCACCGTCCAGCCGTACGACGGTCTGGTTCCCACCCTCTGGATCGGTGCGTGGGACTACTACGGCGAGATCACCGAGCCGCGCAGCTACCCGCTCACCGTCGGCGCCAACACCGTGACCGACCCGCACGGCGGCCCGGTCTATCTGACGCTCACCGGGCGGGGTGAGCGTGCGGGCGTGCTGTTCCGTTCCGGCACCGTCCCCATGCCGGTCTTCACCCTGGGCAGCACCACGGAGGCCGGGTACCAGGAGCAGCTCGACACCCTGACCACCTCGCCCTGGGTGGAGCTCCACGGCCCGAACACCATCATGACGCTGACCCGCGAGGGCGCGCTGCTGTACCGCGGCGAGGACCACGCCGCACTGCTCCGGCTGGTCGAGACGATCATCGACTCGCATGCCCGGATCAGCGGGCTGGACGGCTCGAAGCCGGTGCACCGGCGCAAGGCGGGGCCGTACCACTTCACCGAGGTCAGCAAGGTGCCCACCGGCGTCGGGGCCTATGCCACACACGGCTACAACGGCTTCCCGAGGGCCTATCTCGACCGGGCCACCACCGTGGAGGGACTGCGTACGCGCGGCTGGGGGCTCTACCACGAACTCGGCCACCTGCACCAGCAGATGGCGTACAAGGCGGGTGGCATGACCGAGGTCACGGTCAACATCTACTCGTTGGCCGCCCAGCGCACGCTCAAGCAGCCGTCCAATCTGCTCACCGTCGACCCGGCGACCGGACTCACCGCCTTCCAGACCTCCCGGGCGAAGTTCGGCACCGCTGGGCTGACGTACGAGAAGTCCTTCGGCGCGTACGAGAAGCTCGTGCCGCTGCGTCAGCTGGAGCTCGCCTTCGGGGACGACTTCTGGCCCCGGCTGCACAAGCTGGTGCGGGAGGAGAACCCACAGTCCGACTACACGGAGAACGCCAAGCGGTACCGGGCGCTGGCCACCTACTCCAGCCGGATCGCGGGCCACGACCTGACCGACTTCTTCGTGAACACCTGGGCGTTCCCGGTGGACGCCGTCGGCAGGGCCGAACTCGCGGCCCTCAACCTGCCGCAGCCGCCCGTCGACCCGAGCACCCTCAGCGACTGACCGAGCACGAAGAAGGAGTCACCATGCAGCTGAGCAGAAGGACCCTCCTGGCCGCGGGCGGCGCCACCGTGTCCGGAGTCCTGACGGCGGGCGGGGCGCGGGCCGTGGAGCCGGAACACCCCTCTCAGGACACCGAGTTGGATTTCGACGGTCTGCTGGCCCGGGCCGAAGCCCTCCTGACCGGGGGCGCGTTCGACCCGTCGGACCCCGACTTCGCCGCCGGGGTGGCCGCACTGGACGGCACGGCGAAGGGGCTCTGGGACACCCTGGACCGCAGCGCCGGCCGCACCGCGCTCTGGACCGATCTCGCCCCCCTCACCGCTCCGGGGAACTTCGGGCAGAGCTATACACGGCTCCGCACGCTCGCGACTGCATGGGCCACGCCCGGCACCTCGCTTTCGGGCAGTACGGAGGCGGCGGACGCCGTCGTCTCCGCACTGCGGTTCACCTACGACACCGCCTACCATCCGGCGGCCCGGGAGAGCGGCAACTGGTGGTTCTGGGAGATCGGTGCGCCGCGTGCGCTGATGGACACCTGCGTCCTGCTGCGCGGGCGGCTGGCGGCCGGCGACCTCGCGGACTATCTGACGGTCGTCGACCGCTTCTGCCCGGACGCCGACCGCCGCACCAACTCCCCCAACCTGTCCGAGACCGGTGCCAACCGCACCGACAAGGCCGTGATCGTCGCGCTGCGGGGGCTGCTGGGCCAGGACGCCACCAAGGTGGGGTCCGCCCGCGACGCACTGTCCGACGTGCGCGACGCCGGACGCAACAGCCTTTTCCGTCTCACGAGTTCGGGCGACGGGTTCTACGAGGACGGCTCGTTCGTCCAGCACGACGTGGTCGCGTACACCGGCTCGTACGGCACCGTGCTGCTCGGCGGCGCCGCCTACCTGTTGTCCCTCCTCGCAGGCTCTCCGTGGGCCGTCGCCGACCCGAAGGTCTCGGTGATGTACGACGCCGTGGAGCGGAGCTTCGCCCCGGTGATCTTCGACGGGCTGATGATGGACGCGGTGCGCGGGCGTGCCGTGTCCCGGGAGCGCGCGGGTGACCACCGGGACGGCGCGGCAGCCGTCGCGGCGATCCTGCTCCTGGCCTCGGGCGCACCGGCGGACCGGGCGGACCGCTGGCGCGCCCTGGCCAGGGGCTGGCTTACCCGCAACCGCACCACCCCGTTCGCCGCCCTGGCCACCCTCCCCCAACTCGCCCTGGCCAAGGCCGTACTGAACGACCCGGATATCCCGGCCGGGGCCCGCACGACAGGCAGCTTCGTCTTCGCCGACATGGACCGAGTGGTGCACCGCCGCCCCGGCTGGGCGTTCGCCCTGTCGCTCTCGTCCAGGCGCATCTCCGCGTACGAGGCGGGCAACGGCGAGAACCTGCACGGCTGGTACACCGGCGACGGCATGACATACCTGTACGACGGCGACGGCCTGGGGCAGTTCAACGACGGCTTCTGGCCGACCGTCGACCCGTACCGGCTCCCCGGCACCACGGTCGACACGCGTGAGAGGGCCGATCTCGGCACGGGCGGCGGCACCTCCACCTACCGGCCGGCCAACGCCGTCGCGGGCGGTGCCGTGCTGGACGGCAGACACACGGCAGCCGCGATGGAGGTGGCGGGTGCCGAGGGCAGCACCCTGCGGACCGGAAAGGCGTGGTTCCTCCTCGACAACGCGGTGGTCGCCCTCGGGTCGGGCATCACCGCGAGCGACGGCCGGACGGTCGAGACGGTCGTCGAGAACCGCAGCCTCGGCGCGGACGGTCGCCACCGTCTGCTGGTCGACGGCGTGCCGCAGCCCGTGGAGCAGGGCCGGGCGGCCGTATTCGACCGGGCCCGATGGGCGCATCTCGACGGCACCGGCGGCTACGTCTTCCCCGGCACGACCGCCCTGCGCACCCTGCGCGAGCAGCGCACCGGCACCTGGCGGTCGATCAACACCGGTGCGGACACCGGGGGCAGCACCGATCCGGTCACCCGGCGCTACGTCACTCTCTGGGTGGACCACGGGATCTCCCCCACCGACGCGGGATACGCCTACGTGCTGCTGCCCGGCGCGTCGGCGGCGGCCACCGCGGTGTGGTCGCACTCCCAGCCGGTGCGGATCGTCGCGAACGACGCCACCGTGCAGGCTGTGGAGGACCGCAGGAGCGGACTGACCGCCGTGCACTTCTGGGGCGCCGGTTCGGCGGCCGGGATCGCCTCCTCCGGTCCGGCGACTGTCCTCGTGCGGCGGCGAGGCGCGCACGTCTCCGTCGCGGTCGCCGACCCGGGCCGGACCCAGGCCGTGGTGTCGGTCGAACTTCCCTTCCGTGTGCGGTCCATGGCGTCGTCCGACGACACCGTGGCTCTCGCCGCCGGACCCGGGACCGTCCTCACCGTCGCCGTCGGCGGGTCCCGGGGCCATACGCACCGCGCCGAACTCGTCCGGTAACCACCCACACCGATTCCTTGGAGCAGCACCACCATGTCCGTCGCCCCGCATCTGCACCTGCCGCCGACCGACCGGATCCTGTCGTCTCGTACCGGCTGGACCCGGGCCCACTGGGAGGCGACCGCCGACCGGATGCTGGACGCGCTGACGCCTTACGCGACCCCCGGGTTCGCGCAGTACCGGCTGCCCGGCCGGGGCAGCTGGTCCGGGATCGTCTCCGACGGGCTGGAGGGGTTCGCCCGGTCGTTCCTGCTCGCCGCCTGCCGGATCGCGGGCGCGGGCGGGGCGGTCGACCCCGCACTGACGGAGCGGTACGCGGCCGGCCTCGCGGCCGGCACGAACCCCGCGAGCGGCGAGGCCTGGCCGCGTCTGACGGACTGTTCGCAGCAGATGGTGGAGGCGGCGTCGGTCGCCGTCGCGCTGCACGAGACCCGGCCGTGGATCTGGGACCGGCTGGACGCGAAGGTCCAGGAGCGGGTCGTCGACTGGCTCTCCGGATTCGTCGGCGGCCGTACCTGGGACAACAACTGGCGGCTCTTCCAAGTGGTGTCCGAGCAGTTCCTCGCCTCGGTGGGCGCCCCGTACAGCGCCTCGGACATCGACGAGGGGCTGGACAGGATCGAGGACTGGTACGTCGGTGACGGCTGGTACACCGACGGGGACGGCCGCAACTTCGACTACTACATCGGCTGGGCCATGCATCTGTACCCGCTGCTGTGGGCCCGGATCGCGGGTCCGGACGGCGACGGCGGCCGGTCCGCTGTCTACCGGCAGCGGCTCGGCCGCTACCTGGAGGACTACCAGTACTTCTTCGGCGCCGACGGCGCCCCCGTCCACCAGGGCCGTTCCCTCGCCTACAGGTTCGCCGCGCTCGGCCCGGTGTGGATGGGCGCGCTGTCCGACTGCACCCCGCTCGCGCCCGGTCTGACCCGCCGGCTCGCCTCCGGCACGCTGCGGCACTTCGCGGAGCGCGGGGTACCGGACGAACGTGGACTGCTGACACTCGGCTGGTACGGCACCTTCCTGCCGTCCACCCAGCCGTACTCCGGTCCCGCGTCCCCGTACTGGGCGAGCAAGGGATTCCTCGGCCTGCTGCTTCCCCCGGACCACGAGGTGTGGACCGCGCGCGAACTCCCCCTGCCCGTCGAGGAGTCCGATACCTACACCGCGCTGCCCGCACCCGGCTGGCTGCTGCACGGCACCCGGCACGACGGCATCGTCCGACTCGTCAACCACGGCAGCGACCACAATTCGCCCGGCCCCGCGGACCTCGACGCGGGCGCCGATCCGGACGAGGACGCGGGCGAGGACGATCCGCACTACGCGAAGTTCGCCTACTCGACGGCGACGGCACCCGAGTCCGCTGCGCACGCCCTGGCCCGCACCGTCGACGGCCATCTGGCACTGATCGCCCCGGACGGCGCCCCTTCCCGGCGCCGCCGGATCCATCCGCTGCGCTGCGAGGACCGCGTCGCGTCCTCGTGGTCGGCGGCACGGCTGCCGGGTGACGAGCACGCCTACCGCATCGAGACGACGAGTGTGCTGCACGGCCCGTGGGAGATCCGGGTGCACCGGGTCGAGGCGCCCGAGGGAGCGGTGGTCCGGGAGGGCGGCCACGCGGTCGCGGACGCACAGAGCCCGTTCGCCTCGTCGGGGCCCGACTGGGCCCTCGCACGCACGGCCGAGGGGCTGAGCAGCGCACTGGTCGCGCTGTACGGCTGGGACGGGGGTGTGGAAGGCGCCGCCGTGGCGCGCGACATCGAGTCCAACGCCTACGGCCCGCACTCGGCGGTCCCGTATCTGCGCAGCGCGCCGCACGCGGGCGGCCGCAGCGTCCATGTCTCGCTCGTCGTGCTGTCCCGCGACACCGTTCATCCCGAGGCGCTGCGCACGGCCGTGCGGGTGCGGGTGGACGGTGACTCGGTCGTGCTCACCTTCCTGGACGGCCGCACGGTCGAGGCCTGACCACGGACCTGTCGTCGGGGGCGTTCAGAGCCCGAGGATGTTCTCCTCCCGCTGGTGGATGTGCCCGACGAGCTCCTGCGCCAGGGACTTGATCGTGTCGAGCCCCGCCCGCCCCCACGGGCGGGGCACGATGTCGACGGCGCAGACGGCGCCCAGGGCGATGCCCGTACGGTCGATGAGCGGCGCTCCGAGGTAGGAGCGGATACCTATGTCGTCGACGACCGGATTTCCGGCGAAGCGCGGGTAGTCGCACACGTCCTCCAGGACCAGCGCCTTACGCCGGACCACGACGTGCGGGCAGAAGCCGTGATCGATGGCCACGTAGCGGCCCCTGCGGCCGCTTCCGGCCGCGGCGGCCCCCAGGTCGGAGCCCTTCCAGGTGCCCGCCGGGGTGTGCAGCCCGGCGAAGAACTGGCGGTTCCCGTCGATGAAGTTGACCATCGAGAAGGGCACCTCGGTCACTTCGGCCACCCGGTCGGCAAAGGCGTCGAAGTTGTCGAACGAGGCGTCGGACCGCTCCCCCAGCCCGAGGCTGCGCAGCCGCTGGGTCCGGACCCGGGCGTCGCCGTCGACGGGCGTCAGCAGCAGCCGTCCGAGGGCGTTCGGAGTCGTCACGGATGGGCTCCGTAGCTTCCGTAGCCGGTCAGTGGGGCGGCTTCCGCGGTGGCGTTGATGAGGTGCTGGACCAGGGTGACCAGCGCGCCGGTGCCCGAACTCGCGATGCGTGCGTCGCAGATGACGACCGGGACCGCCGGCGCGAGGTCGAGGGCCGCCCGCACCTCCTCCGGGCCGTACCGGAAGGCACCGTCGAACTCGTTCACCGCGACGATGAATCCGATCCCGCGCCGTTCGAAGAAGTCGACGGCCGCGAAGCACTCCTCCAGTCTCCGGGTGTCGGCGATCACGACCGCTCCGAGGGCGCCCTGGGAGAGTTCGTCCCACATGAACCAGAAGCGCTCCTGTCCGGGTGTGCCGAACAGATAGAGCACATGCTGCTCGTCCAGCGTGATGCGGCCGAAGTCCATCGCCACAGTGGTGGAGGTCTTGGACTCGATACCTTCGAGGCTGTCCGTCGCGGCACTGACCTGGGTCAGCAGTTCCTCCGTACTGAGGGGCGCGATCTCGCTGACCGCGCCGACGAACGTCGTCTTGCCGACGCCGAATCCGCCCGCCACCAGCACCTTGAGCGCGACGGGGAAGCCCTCGGGGCTGCCGGGGGCCTCCGCGTATCCGGACGCGCCGGGTACCTCCTCGTATCCGGACGTGCCGAACCCGCTCCCGTAGCCCGTTCCGCCCGGCGGGGCCGTGTACCCGCCGCCCGGGGCGTCCGCGTATCCGACGTGTCCGGGGCTTGCGGTCCCCGCGTACGGGTCGGAGCCGTCGAAGCCGTCAGAGCTGTCGTCGTAAGCCATCGAGTACTGCCTCCAGCAGGGATCGGTCGGTGGGCATGTCATGGAAGGCGGGCGGGTGCGCGGTGACCGCGCCGCAGTCGACGAGGTCCGAGAGCAGGACCTTGGTGACGACCGCCGGCAGCCGCAGGTGTGCGGCGATCTCGGCCACCGAGGTGGGACCGCCGCACAGCCCGAGCGCCACGGAGTGCTCGGGGCCGAGGTGGGTCTGCGGGACGGTCCCGGTGGCCATCACGAGGGAGAGCAGATCGAGCACGGTCGTAGGACGGGTGCGGCCGTTGCTCACGGTGTAGGGGCGGATGAGGCGGCCTGCCGCATCGTCGAGCAACGGCCCGTCCTGCGTGGCCGGCACGGTCACAGCCCCGTGGCGCCCGGCACCCCGGCCGCTTGTCTCGTCGGGGTCATCAGATAGGGCCGGACGCTCTTGACCAGCATCGTCATCTCGTAGCCCAGCACGGCGGCGTCGGCGTTCCTTCCGGCGAGCACGGCCAGACAGGTGCCGGAGCCGGCGGTGGCGACGAACAGGAGCGTCGAGTCGAGCTCCACCACCACCTGGCGGACTTCTCCGTTGTCCCCGAACCTGGCCCCGGCGCTGCGGCCGAGCGAGTACAGGCCGGCGGCCAGCGCGGCCATGTGGTCGGCGCTGTCGGCGTCCATGCCGTGGAGGGATTTCACCAGCCCGTCGGCGGAGAGCAGGACCGCGCTGCGCGTGTACGGCACGCGCTGTACCAGCCCGCTCAGCAGCCAGTCGAGGTCCGAGACCTGACCGGACGGCATATCGGTCGCCATGGTGCATCTACTCCTTGGTGGTGTTCATGTGCGCTTCGAGTGGGTCTTGATCGCTGTGGTACGAGCCGGCCCTGAGGAGTTCCACGGGCGCGGCACCGCGGACCGGGAGCGGGTCCAGGGGTGCACGGACCGGTGCCGGAGCTCCCCGGCCGGTCCGCTCGTCCCCGGGCCCGCCGGCGTCAGGGGACGACACGAATCCTGAGCCGGCGTCCGGTGCGTCCTCCGCCTCGGACTCCTGACGCGCCTCGGCGAGGTCGATGCCGCGCCGGAAGGCTGCCACCAGACCCGGGTCGTGCAGGGTCGGCTCCTCCTCGGTGCGCGGTGCGGGAGTCTCCCTGAGCTGCGGGACCAGGTGTTCCTGGTTGGCCCGCCTGGGGAGCTGGGGCCTGCCCATCGTGCCGCGCACGGCCCCGGTCTCCTGAGGGAGTGCGGGGACCTCGTCGTCCGTGGAACGGATGCCGGAAGGGGGATCCGTGGGGGTGGGCCGGTCGAGGCGTTCGGCACGCAGCGGCAGCGGGGGGCCCTCGCCCTGGTGCGGCGTCCGCTTCGAAGCCTGGTGCAGCCTCAGCTGCTGCTGTTGCGGTACGTAGGGACGACGCTCCGGTTCGGGGGCGGGTGCCGTTTCGGGGGCCTGGTTGCGGCGCCCTGCGGTGTCGTCAGGGGGCGGCGGACGATGCACGGGGCCGAGAGGCGGGGCCGGTGCGCCGGTGGCCTCGCCGGACCCGTCGTCGGCGCCGAGCAAGGACTGCGGGAGGACGAGCACGGCCTGGGTGCCGCCGTAGATGTTGCTCTGGAGCCGCACGGCGATCCCGTGCCTGCGAGCCAGGGAGGCCACCACGAACAGGCCGATCCGGCCGTCCTGGAGCAGACGGGCGACATTGACCTGGTCGGGGTCGGCCAGCAGAGCGTTCATCCGCTTCTGCTCGTCGCCCGGCATACCGAGTCCCCGGTCCTCCACCTCCAGGGCGAGACCCGCGGTGACGCGCTGGGCGCGGAGCAGGACCTGGGTCTGCGGGGCGGAGAACACGGTGGCGTTCTCCACCAGTTCGGCCAGCAGGTGGATCACGTCGGCCACCGCGTGCCCGCGGAGCGTGCCGTCGATCGGGGGTACGAGTTTGACCCGCGGATACTGTTCGACCTCGGCGATCGCCGAGCGCAGCACCTCCGTCATGGTGACCGGGTTGCTCCACTGCCGCCGGGAGACGGCGCCGCCGAGTACGGCGAGGTTCTCGGCGTGCCTGCGGATGCGCGTGGCCAGGTGGTCGACGTGGAAGAGCCCCTTGAGCAGATCGGGGTCCTCGACCTGGTGCTCCAGCTCGTCGAGCAGCTGGATCTCGCGGTGCACGAGTGACTGCAGCCGTCGGGCGAGATTGACGAAGACCTCCACCTTCTGGTCCTCGCCGGTGTGCTCGGTCAGCCGGGACGCCTGGACGACGGCGGCCACGGCTCCCTCCTGCTGGCGCCCGAGCTCCTGCGCGAGCAGCTCGAAGCCGTCGCTGCCGGGGGCGACGGGCTGCGCGGGACGCCGCGCGGGCACGGGTTCGCCGTTGCGGAGCTGTTCCACCACCCGTTGCAGGTCGGCCTGGCCCTGTGCGCTGGCCCGGCGCAGGGCCAGGCAGCGGCCGAGGACGGTGGTCGCGACCCGGTTGGCGGCCAGGAAGGCGGCCACCATGGCGCCGACCGCCAGCCCGCCCGCGGCGCCGAGCGCCGTCCAGAGCTCCGTGGACGGCCGGACACCGCCGGCACGAGCGGTGTAGATGACGGCTGCGGCGCCGGCGAGTGCGACGGCGGCGGCGGGCAGAACTGCGGTACGCAGGAGTTGGGGGCGTATACGCGCCTCGGGAGACGGCCGGGCAGCGCGCGGCCTGGCCGCGGCCGAGTGGGAACGGGGACCCGGTCGGCCGTGCCGCCCGCCCTCTCGTCGTTCCGGTCGCGCGTCGGGTGCGCGAAGTTGAGACATCAGCGTCCTCGGTACGTGGGGCACCAGGAATCGGCATTCATGTGGTGACACCTACGGTGGTCGGTCATTCTCGGGTCATCGGCCGGGCAGGCTCGGAAAACATGAGCCCACCGTTGATCACCGGGCACACACGGTAGTCGCCCCGTGCGAGGCCGCGACGGGCAGTTGTGGAACTTGCCCGCCATCCGTCCCGCTCTGGTATGACGTCTCGTACGAGCGACCGATTTCTCCTGGTGAGTACCCGGCGATCCGACACCCGGTCGGCGGTACCACCGACAGCCGGACGACGCCGCAGCAGCTGCCCGCGTCGCCCTGCCCGCGGACGCGGCAAGCCCCCTCGACCGCCGTCGAGGGGGCTCGTTGGGGGGGTGCGGCCCGCTACGCCTTGCGGAGCCGGGCGATGATCCCGTCGAGGTCGCGCTGGAACATGTAGTCGCGGAAGACGTGCCCGCCGGGCTCCTCGTGCCATTCGTGCGGGATGCCGGCGCCGCCGAGAAGTGCGCGGAACTCACGTTGGCCGGCCAGCACTTGGTTCTCGTTGACCTGGTCGAACCAGTTGACCGGGTCGGGGCTGGTGCCCGCGACCAGGAAGACCCGCTTGTTCCGGTAGCTCTCGATCCGCTCGACCGGATTGTCGGCACTGACCCGGGCCTGGTCCCACAGCGGTACGCCGTAGACCGTGCCGCCGGCCAGTTCCACCGCCGCGGAGGAGGCGTTGGCCCAGTGGCCGACCAGGCCCGCGTCACGGCGCAGACTGGCGGGGCCGGAGTGGGCGCTCACCGAGGCGAAGTGGCCGTAGTACTTGGCCGCGTACTTCAGCGCGCCGAAGCCGCCCATCGAGAATCCGGCGACTGCCCGGCCGTCGTACTCGGCGTACGTACGGAAGTTCGCGTCGATCCAGGGCAGCAGCTGAGCGATGTGGAAGGTCTCCCAGTTCCGGGGACCGGCGTTGGAGCTGACCGGGTTGGAGTACCAGCCCGCGTGGCCGCCGTCGGGCATCACTACGATGACCGGCCTTCCCGCAGTCCAGGCCCGGATGCCCGCACGGTCGAACGTGATGAAGTCCTGGTCCGTGCCGCCCCCGTGCAGCAGGTAGAGCACCGGGTAGCGGCGGCCACTGGTGTGGTAGCCGTCGGGGAGCAGGACGTTCACTCCCGGGTTCCAGCCGATCGCGTCCGTCGCGAACCGGAAGTAGCGCATGCGGGGATCGTCCTCGTTGCGGTCCACGATGCGCAGCCCGAAGCCGTCGCCCGCGGCACTGGCCGCCGTTGCCGTGGCGAGAAGACTCCCGGCGCCGAGCGCCATCGCCGCGGAGAGCCCGCCGGCTGCCCTGATGACGCTCCGGCGCGTGGGCCGGTTCTCGTTCGCGCTCATGCCGAGTACCCCTTCGGCGGGATCAGCGTGGCCAGCTGATCGAAGGAGATCCAGTAGATCTGGTTGCCGCTGAAGGAGGCGGGGTCGGCTATGAGAACGGTGCGGTCCACCTCGTCGTAGCCGAAGACGGTGAAGTAGTGGTAGATCGTCTGGTTCGACGGATAGCCGGGCGGCTGGTTGCCGGGCGGGGCCACGATATTGGCCACCAGCGGGTAGTTGCGGTCGATGTCGAAGACGATGTCGTACCAGAGCAGGTCCCGCTGGGCCTGGGTGGGCGGGTCGTTCGGCATCTCCTTGGTCTCGTACCAGCCACCGCCGAGGTTCGAGTTGAGCACGCCCGTGACCTGGCCGATGTGGTCGGTGCCGTTCTGGGTGGTGCCGAGCTGCCAGGCCAGGTCCCCCTGGCTGGGCGGGGCCATCCGGGCGGAGAGCGCGATGCGGGTGGCGGCCGGGCCGCACCAGTAGCCGGTCTCCTGGACCTGGTAGTCGATCTGCAGCCAGTGCGCGCTCTGGGTGCGTCCGGCGGCCACTTCCAGCCGGGTGCCCGGCTGGTTGTGTCCGCTCACGACGGCCGTGCCGGCCTTCGAGCCGTGCGCGAGCACGGACACGGACGGGGTGTGCGGTACGGGTGACGCCTGGGCCAGGGTGGGCTGGAGCAGAGCTCCGACAGCGGCGACGGCGATCGCGGAGGAGACAAGTCTCTTGCGCATGCAGGCTCCTGAGGAGGGTGGGGGTGGCCTTGCGGGCAGAAACGGATTCGGGAACCGCTCAGCTGTACGGGACAGCGGAATCAGCGTCGCCGCTGCCGCACGAAGGGCGCAAGCGACGAAAGTTCAGACTTACGGCGACACTTGAATGCCCGTCACGCTTCGGTGAAAACCCGTCGCGCTCCAGCGGATGACCGTCGCGCTTAAGCGGACGGCTGTCGCGCTTAAGTGAAAACCCGTCGCGCTTCAGCGGATGACCGTCACACTTCAGGGCGTCGCTTTCCGGGCTTCACACTCCGCGCTCCGGCAACCGGCGGGCCCGCTCCTCCGCGGCCAGCAGGGCCCTTCCTTCGGCGGTCGCGACATGGAAGGAGCGTCCGGACTTGCGCACCGTCGCCACCAGTCCCGCCGCACGCAGCACGTTCAGGTGCTGGCTGACGGCCGGGTGCGTCACGTCCAGGAGCCGGGCCGCCTCGACGGTGGAACATCCGGTGCGGGTGGCCCGCAGGATGCCCGCACGGGTGTGCCCGAGCAGGGGACCCAGTGGCCCGGAGCTCTCCGCGGAACGGGACCCCGAGGCTGCGGCCGGGGCCGGTCCGGCCCAGTCCGCCGCGTGGTGGATCGGATAGACGAGAACGGGCGGCAGGTCCCCGTCGGCCAGCGTGATCGGCGTCGGCCAGCAGAAGAACGACGGCTGCAGTACGAGCCCCCGGCCGCGCAGGCGCAGGTGCTGATCGACGGGATACGTCACTTCCAGGACGGGCGGACGCCAGCGGAACTGCGGCCCGAGCCCGGCCAGCAGGCCCTCGGTTCCCCCGTCGAGCAGGCTGTGCAGCCGGACCGCGCGGTCGGCGTCGATATGGGCGTGGACGCGCTGCCAGTACGGTGCGAGCGCTTCGCGCTGGTACGTACCCAGAGCTCCAGCCAGACGCCGCAGGGTATCGGTGTCGCCACCGGCCAACGAACGCACCCAGGCGGGTAGTTGGAGCGAGGAAGCCAAGTGGGTCAGATCGGTCCGCAGCCGTGGCCGCGGGGTGCTCATCAGGGTGTCGAGGGCTCCCTGCAGGGTGGCCCGGTCACCGGACGTCGGGGTGAGGAAGTCGGGCGAGTAGCCACGCGGGGGCAGTAACGACGAAAGCAGCCGGGGGCTTTCGGAGAGCCGCGGTCGCACCCAGCGGCGCCAGGCGCCGAACACCCTTTCGCCGTCGCGCCGCTGCAGGGTCTGCACACTGTTGCTGATCTCCCAGAGGAAGTCCGGACCGGGAGCCACCCTGACCCGTGCCAGGTCCTCGGACGTGAAGTACACCCGCAGCATGGCCGCTCCCCCGGGAAATGAGCTCCTCCGGGCGCAGCGTACCGCCGTTCGACCGCCCTCCCACCCCGTTCGGACGTCACTGCGGGGGCAGTCTCGGTGACACATCGGGCCGTTCGGCCGTCACCGTGCGAGCCGGCCGGTGACGCACCGGGCGGCTCGGAGGTCACCGTGACCGCCACCCCGGTGACGCACCGGGCCGTTCGGCGTCACCATGACGGCGATCCTGGTGACGCTCCGGGCCGTTCGTAAGTCACCGTGACGGCGATCCTGGTAGACGGTCCTGCGCCGGGGCCACCAGGGTCACCGCGGCGCCGACGCGGCGGCCGTCAGGCCTGGGCCGTCAGGCCTGGGCCGCCCGGTCCCGGTCGCGGCCGGGGGCGGCAGCGGTCCTGGCCCCGCCGGGAAGCTGTACGTGCACGGGGGGCCAGTTGCCCCACCCCGGTGCCGGTTCGGCGGCCACACCGCGCCACCAAGGCTCGACGGCGGGCGGGTCGGCCGGTTCGAACGGCTGGCCCGGTCGCGGGGCCGCCATCGTCACGCCGGCGAACTGCGTGGCCCGCATGGACCATTCGGCGGGTTCGGCCCACGGATGCAGGGCGAGGTTGAACGTGCCCCAGTGGATCGGCAGCATGACGCCGGCCGACGGGTCGTCGCCCTGGAGGTCGAGATGGGCCTGGACCCCCTCGTCGGGGCTCATGTGGATGTCCGGCCAGGCGCCGGGTTCCGGCTTGCTGTCCGTCTGGTCCTTCGGCCAGTACTGGCTGTACGCGCCGATCTGGATCATGGTGGCGTCGAAGGGGCCGTGCTCGGCGCCGATCTCCTTGAACCCGGGGAAATAGCCGGTGTCACCGCTGTGGTAGATCCGGTGCTCGGGCCCGGCGACGGCCCAGGAGGCCCAGAGCGTGTGCTGCTGGTTGCGCAGACCACGGCCGCAGAAGTGCCGGGCCGGCGTCGCGGTCAGGCTGATTCCGGCGACGGTCGTGGACTCGTTCCAGTCGAGCTCGTGGATCCGGTCCAGGGGCACGCCCCAGCGCTCCAGGTGCGCGCCGACGCCGAGCGGCACCGCGAAGACCGTGGCCGTGTCCGCGAGGGAGCGGATCGTCGGGAGGTCGAGGTGGTCGTAGTGGTCGTGCGAGATCACCACCACGTCGACCGGGCCGAGGGCGCCGAGCGGCAGCGGTGCGGGGTGGACGCGCTTGGGACCGGCGAAGGCGAAGGGCGAGCAGCGCTCACCCCAGACCGGGTCGAAGAGCACCCGCCGTCCGTCGATCTCGGCGAGCACGCTGGAATGCCCCATCCAGGTGAGCCGGAGACCGGAGGCGGGGGGCTCGGCGAGGTCGGCGAGGGTCGTGGCGTGCACGGGGACGGTCCCGGTCGGCGCCCTGAGCACCCGCTCCTCCTTGCGGAAGTACACCTTCGCGAATTCCAGGGCGGACCCGGAAGGTCTGGTCCGCGCCCCCACCGGGTTCTGGAAGACCCCGTCGGCGAAGTTGGGGGAACGACGGATGCGCTCCATACGGGCGCCGCCCGGGTCGGCCCCGAAGGCGGCGGGACGCAGCGCACGCAGCCTGGTGCGGAGCGGGAGTGTGGAGTCAGCGCCGGTCACAAGATCTCCTGAGGGAGTCGGTATCGTCTCATTATGGACAGGGGGGACGACTGTGCGAGAGCAGAGCACCCAACGGGATGGCGCTCCGGAAGGAGTCGTTCAGCCACGCTGCTGTCCGTACACGTGCTCGACGTGGAGCCGCAGGACGATCCGGCGGTCCCTGATCATGGCCTTGCGGTAGTCGTCCCAGTCGGGGTGCTCGCCGCGGACGTCGCGGTAGAGGGTGATCAGTTCCGCCACGGTGGCGTCGTCCGGTTCGGCGGCCACCGGCGTGAGCTCGGCCGTGCCGTCCACGACCGTCCAGGCCCAGCGGTCCTGACTGGTCACGTGGTAGCTCGCCCGCGGGTCCCGCAGCAGGTTCCGGGTCTTCGCCCGACCCTCGGTGACCGAGACACGGACGATGCGCTCGTCGGGGTAGTAGAAGTGGTTCACATTGGACAGCTGTGGTCTGCCGTCCCGCCTGAGCGTGACCAGCACGCCGCCGTCCTCCTCGGCGAGCAGCCGTAGCAGCCCCTGCTGTTGCGCATCGAATCCCGTCATGCCGAATCCAACGCCCGGCCCGCCCGCAGGATTCCGCATCCGGTGAGGCCCGTTCCGCATACGTCCGGATCCGGCCACTACGCGCCACCCCTGGCCTGGCGATGTCGCATCGCGCGGCCCCCGCCCGTCTCACCCGTGCCAGCAGCTCGACGGCGGCGCCCTCACCGCCCCCACCGCCTCCGCCGGCACCGAGTCGCACCCGAGGAGACCGGTCATGACCGCCCGCATCTCGCTCGACCCACCCCGCAGCCTCCTGTTCCGCGCCGTCTCGTGGCACTCGAACCGCGCGTACGGAAAGGTCGCCGGTCCCCTGCGTGCCGGCGCCCACCACACCGGGGTGCTGTGGGCCTGCTCCCGGCAGGAGCTGTCCGTGGGCCACTGGAAGAAGCTGGACGCGCAGCTCAAGACGCCGGCGGTGATGGCGACCGCGGCCACCATCGGGCGCGACTGGTGCATGGACTTCGGGTACCGGGTGAGCCCCAGCCAGGGCATGGATCCGCGCAAGCCCAGTGAGATCCCGGCCTGGCGCGACAGCGACGTCCACTCCCCGCTGGAGCGCGATGTGCCGGCTCACGCGGAGGCCATGACCGTCACTCCGCCGCAGGTGGAGGACGAGATGGCGGACCGGCTGCGCGGTTCGCTCGGCGGGAGGGCGCTCGTCGGGCTGACGACGACGGTCGCGGTGGAGAACATGCGGTCGCGGTCGAATTCGGCCCTCGGTCTCACCGGCCAGGGCCTCAAGAACCGGTGCGAGGCGCAACCGCCGGGCGCGTCCGGACGGCGCGCTTCGGCCATGGAGCGGCCATGCCGCGCAGGCCGCGTTGACAGCGCGCTTCCGCCTCCCGATACTGACTGGCGATTCAGTAGATGATCGTCGGCCGGTATCGGGGGCAGCGGGTCCGCTCCCCGGTATCCATGGCACCGTCCCGGGCCCGCCCCGATCGCCGCGACCGAGGAGTACCCCGATGACGACACCTCCGGTGTCCCCGCCCGCCCCGTTGATCTCGCTGACCTGGACGGACCACGTCACGGGTCGCCACGGGCACCTCGTCGTGGACCGTCTGGTGCGTGGGGTGTCCAGTGGCGGGCTGCGCATGCGGGCGGGCTGCACGCTGGACGAGGTGGCCGGGCTCGCCCGCGGCATGACCATGAAGGAAGCGCTCCACTTCGATGCGGACCGGTCCGGTGCGCGCTACATACCTCTCGGCGGCGCAAAGGGCGGCATCGACTGCGACCCCCGCGACCCGGCGGCGTACGGCATCCTGGTGCGCTACCTGCGGGCGATGCGTCCTTACGTGGAGAACATCTGGACGACCGGCGAGGACCTCGGGCTCACCCAGGACCTGGTCGACCGGGCCGCCGTGGAGGCCGGGCTCGTCTCCACCGTCCAGGCGGTCTACCCGCTGCTCGACGACGAGGCCGCGGCGCGCCGGCGGCTGGCCGACGCCTTTGCCGTCGAGGTGGACGGCATCGGCCTGGACGAGCTGGCCGGTGGCTGCGGAGTCGCCGAGTCCGCGCTCGCCGCGCTGGACGGGGCCGGGATCGCGTACGGCGACGCGCGGGTCTCGCTCCAGGGGCTGGGCACCATGGGCGGGGCGACCGCACGGTTCCTGTCCCGGGCCGGCCTGCGCGTGGTCGCCGTCGCCGACATCAAGGGCACGATCGCGAATCCGGCCGGTCTCGACGTCGAGGCACTCCTGGCCGCCCGCGACGCATACGGCACGGTGGACCGCGGCGTGCTGCGCGCCACCGATCGGGAGCTGCCCGCCGAGGCCTGGCTGGCGCAGGACGCGGACGTGCTCGTGCCCGCGGCCGTCTCCTACGCCGTCGACCTGACGAACCAGGCCCGGATCAAGGCCCGTTGGGTGGTCGAGGCGGCCAACATGCCGGTCCTGCCCGAGGCGGAAGCACTGCTCACCGCACGCGGGATCACGGTGCTGCCAGATGTGGTCGTCAACTCCGGCACCAACGCCTGGTGGTGGTGGACGTTGTTCGGTGACATCGGCGCCGACGCGGACGAGGCCTTCGCACACATCCGGCGCGCGATGCGCGCTCTCATCGAACTCGTACTGGCCCGCGCCGCGGCGGACGGCTGCACTCCGCGCGCGGCGGCGCACGCCGTCGTCGCCGACCGGCTGCCGGTGATGGCCGACCGCTTCGGCTGGTACCGCTGACCGCGGTTCCGGACCCCCGTGGCCCAGGACCTCTCTCGTGGATCACGCTGGGCTCACGAGCCCTGACACCGCACCCTGCCACCCATGTCAGCGCGTATCCCGCCTGGTCCCGCCTGGTCCCACCCGATCCAGCCCGCTCCAGCCTGGTCCCACCCGATCCAGCCCGACCCAGCCTGGTCCCACCCGACCCAGCCTGGTCCCGCCCGGTCCCGCCCGGTCCCGCCCGGTCCCGCCCGGTCCAACCGACAGGCGCCTGCGCTGCGCGGCCGGCGCAGTCCGTGAGGACTGGTTCAGGCTGAACGCCGATGCCACCCGCTCATCCCCCGATCCGGTGACCGGATTCCTTGGCACCCGGGAGACCAGTGAGTAGCGGGACCGCTCCGGCCATGATCGCAACACCAGGGGGGCCGGCTGCTGGATCTCGACCACGGGCTGCCGTCGAACAGTGCGGACACAGCCGATCGCGAGAGGCCGCTCGGCCACGCAGGCCGGCCTGTCGGGCCGACGCCCGCGACTCGGGCCCCGCGGACACGCGGTGCCGACCGCACCGGACAGCAGCGGACGAACACAAGTGGCCAGGGAGCGGGGCCGGTTCCGGTCCCGCCCCCGGCCTGCGCCGGAGTGGGCATTGGTTAGGGTGACGCTGTGGCAAGAGTCCGGTTGGGTGTGGCGGAGCGACGCGAGGAGCTACTGCGTGCTGCCGTCGAGCAGATCGAGGTACGAGGTGTCGCGGCGGTGCGAATCGCCGACGTGGCGTCCGTGCTCAACGTGAGCAACGCCCTTGTGCTCTACCACTTCTCCACCAAGGAGAAGCTGGTCGCCGCCGCCTTCGCGCACGCCGCCGAGGCCGATCTGGCTCAACTGCGCAAGCTGCTGAGCCGGCGCACCACCGCGGTCCGCCGACTGCGTGCCGCCGTGCGGTGGTACGCGCCGACGGGCCAGGCCAAGGGCTGGCGCCTGTGGATCGAGGGCTGGGCAGCCTCTCTCCGTGACCCGGCGCTGCGCAATGTCGCGGGTGATCTCGACCAGCAGTGGAAGGCGGAGCTGGCCGAGGTCATCGACGAGGGCGCGGCCGCGGGCGAGTTCCGCTGCGACGACCCGATGTCCGTGGCCTGGCGGCTGACCGCGCTCCTGGACGGTCTGGCGGTCCAGATGACGTCGTACGCGGGTCCGCTGTCCCGGTCCACGATGCTGGAGTGGGCCGAGGAGGCGCTCGCCCGTGAACTGGGCATCGACCACGAGGCCCTGACCGCCTGACGGCTCGGCGGGCGACATGGCTGGCGGCATGGCGGGTTCGGCGGCTTGCACCCGATCCGCCGCCGGCGCTTCTGCCCTTCCCCTGAGTGCCGGTCAGGTCTGGCGCACCGGCGCGTAGGTTTCGCCCTGGAGTCCGAACGTCCACGCGACGCCCTCCTTCGCTGTCCTTGTGTGCGGCGGCACCCGGAGCCAGTACGTGCGATGTGTCCCGTCCGGCTCGGGAGTGGAGTTGACCACCTCCACCATGACCACGTCCTCGTCGCCACTGAGCGCGATCCGCCAGAGAATGCCCGTCTCGTCCCGGTGCAGCGGTTCGGCGCCGGATTCGGTGAGATAGCGGTCGTATCCGTAGAACTCCAGCATCACACGGCGCAGTTCCGCGTTGTCCTCGGCACGGATCCGCTCAGGTGTCAGCGCGCCCAGCTCCGCGAGGAATGCGGCGGGGACGGGCATGCCGCGCCAGGCGTACAGGGCGAAGCCGTCGCCGTAGGCAAGCGCTGGGCCGTCGCCGCTGTCCAGCCGGCCCGCCTCGTCCCGGTGCAGCGTCTCGGGGCGTTCACTCATCACCACGGTGCGCTCGTAGGGCCACCACCAGCCCGCGTTCCTCGCGACGGCCGCGAGTCCGTCGAGCCGGTGGCCCCGGCCGTCGAAGGCGGCGAGCCAGGCCGCGTCGTGCTGGCCCAGGACGGCGTCGAGCAGCACCAGCCTGACATCCGACTCGTCCTCGGGCTGCACGGCGAGATCCGCCACCACGCCCGCCCGTATGCGGTCGGCGAGCGCCGACGTGGTCTCCCAGAGCTGGGCGCCGGTGGCGGACCACAGCGCGGACCAGCCGGCCGGACCCAACTCGTCGTACATCCGACGCCGTTCCTCCGCCCAGGGACGGGTCCGCACGTCCTCACGGACCGAGCGCCCCGGATCGGTCAGTTTCTCCACCGCCTCGACGGCTGCCCTGGGCGAGTCGGCCCAGACGAACTCCTCCGGCTCGGCCAGACCCGCACTGCGGTAGGCCAGCCGGACCCCGTCCTCGGCCGCCGTCCGGTCCGCCGCGCCGGTCGCCGCCGCCACGGCCCGCCATGAGTCCACGTACTGCATCGTTCTCCCCGTCCCCTGTTCCTGTGTCCCTGTGCTGCGGATACTCATACGCTTCCGGATGCTCATGCGCTTCCGGTGCTCATGCCTTCCGGTGCTCTTGCGCTTCCTGATGTCCGTTCCTCAGTCCGCGACGATGCGGACCGCCCCCGGCGCGTACTCGCGCTGGCGCACGACCCGGAACCAGCCCTTCGGCAACGAGATCACCGCGTGCTCCTCGTGCACCACACGTCCTCCGTCGGGCAGATGGAGCAGCATCGGGCCGAACACTCCGCCCTCCCGGATCAGCCGTCCCGGCCCCGGCACGGCGTGCGCATGTCCGGTGACCTCGCCGAGCGCGAGGACCAGCCGGCCGCGTCCGTCGCGCAGTTCGCCCGGTGCCTCCAGGAGGTTCGCGGGCACCGCGGACTCCTCCAGCGCCATGATCAGTACATCGCCCTGCCGGTACACAGACGTCTCCCCTCCGGAGTCGGCACCTGCTGTGCCGGCCACGTGGAAAACGCTACGGCGGGGGTCTGACAATCGACCGGTGAGCACCGTCGGCGGGGGCCCGGTCGGCCCGTTGTCAGTGGGCCTTGATAGACCTTGCGCACATCAAACCGTTGCCGTCATCAGGAGATCAGGGCCATGTCCGATGTGGACCACCTGCACGAGCTGCTCGGCCTTCCGGCCGTCGATTTCCGGTCCGGGGCGAGCGACAGCCCCCGGCCGGCCGCCGAAGCGGCGGCCTGGCGCGTCTTCGTCGAGCCGTACGAGGACGAGGACCGCACCTGGGAGCAGGAGTTCGCCGCGTTCCTGGACGAGGTGGACCCGGCCGGTGTCCGCGCGCTGATCATCGGGCAGTGGGGCGAGTCGTACGAGGAGAAGTCGTCGTATCCCATCGGCCTCGTGATTGCCGCAGCCGAGCGGCTGACATCGCTGGAAGCGGTGTTCGTCGGCGATCTGACGATGGAGGAGGCGGAGATCTCCTGGATCGAACAGAGTGATGTCACTGCGCTGCTGACCGCTTTTCCCGCGCTGGTGGAGCTCGGGGTGCGCGGCGGTTCCGAGCTCGTCTTCCCCGCCACTAAGCACGAGCGGCTGCGTTCGCTCACCATCGAGACCGGCGGGCTGCCGGCCCACGTGGTGCGCGGGGTGCTGGACAGCGAACTGCCCGCGCTGGAGCGGCTCGACCTCTGGCTGGGTGTCTCCGCCTACGGAGGCGACACCGAGGTGTCTGCTCTCGCGCCGCTGCTGTCGGGGACACGCTTCCCGGCCCTGCACCATCTCGGCCTGCGCAACAGCGAGGTGGAGAACGAGATCGCGGCCGCCGTCGCCTCGGCCCCGCTCGTGGCCCGGCTGCGCACCCTGGATCTGTCCTGCGGCACCCTCGGTGACGAGGGCGCCGCAGCCCTGCTGGAGGGCCAGCCGCTGACGCATCTCGAGGTCCTCGATCTGCACCACCACTTCCTCACCGAGCCGATGGAGCGCCGGGTCGCGGAGGCCCTGGAGCCGCACGGCGTGCGGGTGGATCTGTCGGAGCGTTGCAAGCCATGGGGTGACGGCGGGGCTGCGGGCCGGTACGTCACCGTGTCGGAGTGATGGCGCGATGACGGATATCGAGCACCCCGAGACCTTCCACGGCCTGCCCGTCTTCACACTGCCGCCGCCCGGTGAGGAGGGCTCGACCCCGGCGTCGCTGCCCGAGTCCGGCTCGGTGGCCTGGCGGCTGGACTGCGCCTGGGAGGGACCCGCGTTCCCGGGGATCTGGCAGCGTTTCCTGGACACGGTCGATCCCGCCGCAGTCCGTGCCCTGCTGATCGGCCCCTGGTGGCCGGACGGCTACACCTCGTTCGCTCCCGTGGCGGAACTGATCGTCTCCGACGCCGCACGCTTCCCGGCGCTGCGCGCGCTGTTCCTCGCCGATGTCGTAGGCGAGGAGTGCGAGGTGTCCTGGCTGGAGATGTCGGACATCACGTCATTGGTCGAGGCGTACCCGCGCCTTGAGGAGCTGGTGGTGCGTGGCGGCGGTGACGCCGTTCCCGAGGAGGAGAAGCTTCAGCTGCGTCCGGTGCGGCACCTGGCCCTGAAGTCGCTGAGGTTCGAGTCGGGAGGGCTGCCCGGCCATGTCGTCCGTGCGGTCGGCGCCAGCGAACTGCCCGCTCTGGAGCGGCTGGAGTTCTGGTTCGGTGCCTCCTGGTACGGCGGCGACGCGACGGTGGAGGACATGAGGCCCGTCCTCTCCGGCAGCGGCCTTCCCCGGCTGCGCCATCTCGGGCTGCAGAACAGCGAGATCCAGGACGAGATCGCCGCGGCGGTGGCGTCCGCCCCGGTCGTCGCGCAGCTGGAGTCCCTCTCGCTCTCCATGGGCACGCTCAGTGACACGGGGGCCACGGCTCTTCTCAACGGTCAGCCGCTCACCCATCTGACCTCGCTCGACCTGCACCACCACTACCTCACCGAACCGGTGACGTCCCGGGTCCGGGAGCTGTGTGCCCGCGAGGGCGTCCACGTCGAGCTCGACGAGGCGGACTACTGGGATCCCGAGGACGACGAGCCCCGTTATGTCGCGGTCAGCGAGTAGCGCGCCGCGCCTGGCGGTCGTCGGCAATCCCGGCAGCCGCCGGGTCGGCCTCTTCCAGGACGCCGTGCGTGCTGCCGGTCTGCCGCCGGCCCGCACGGTGTCCTGGCTCGACGCGCTGAAGGGGAAGGCCGTCTTCCTGCCCGGGGAGACGGTGCGCATCGACTCGCCCGGCGAGGACGCCGAGGTCGAGCGGATGCTGCGCGGTGTCGACGACCCGACCAGGGTGGAGGGCTCGGCCCTCTGGTACTCGCGCTTCACCGCCGCCGTACGGGATGTGGCGCGGGCTGCGACGACCTCCGGTGCGCTCCTGCTGGACAGCCCCGGCGACATCGCGGTGCTGTTCGACAAGCGTCTGTGCCACGGTGTCCTGGATGCCGCGGGTGTTCCCGTCCCCGCCTCGCCGACATCGGGACCGGGTGCACGCCGTGTCCAGGGCTGGGCCGATGTGCGTGAGCTGATGGCGGACCACCGCATGCCGCGCGTGTTCGTGAAACCCGCGCACGGTTCCTCCGCCTCCGGGGTGATGGCCGTGGATACGGCCGGCCCCGGCCGTACCCGGGCCACCACCTCGGTCGAGCGCGACCCGGCCGGACGGCTCTACAACTCGCTCAAGGTGCGGCGCTGCACGACGGAACGCGAGGTGGCGGCAATCGTCGACGCACTCGCACCCGACGGTCTGCACATCGAGCGCTGGCTTCCCAAGGCCTCGCAGCGGGGCCGGGTCGCGGATCTGCGGGTCGTGGTGGTCGACGGCCGCGCGACTCACGCCGTCGTCCGCACCAGCCGCTCCCCCATGACCAACCTTCACCTCGGCGGTGAGCGCGGCGATCTCGACCGGGTGCGGGCCGCTGTCGAGGCGGCGGGCGGCAGCTGGGCCGAGGCCCTGGCCGTGTGCGAGAGGGCGGCCGCCGCCTTCCCGGACACGCTGTGCGTGGGCGTCGATCTGCTGCCCGCCACCGGCTGGCGGCGCTTCGCCGTCGGCGAGGTCAACGCCTTCGGCGATCTGCTGCCGCGGCTGACCGGCCTGCCGGGCAGCGGCGCCGAGGGCCTGGACACCTATGCGGCGCAGGTCGCCGCCGTACTGAACCGAGCAAGGAACCACCGTGTCAGCGCAACACCCTGAATCGACCTCCGGCGTCACGGACGCCATCGGCCCCGACATGAGCGAGGTCGTGGGCACCCACGATCTGCTGCTCGTCACCCTGGACACCCTGCGGTACGACGTCGCGGCGGAGCTCGCCGCCGCCGGGCGCATCCCGAACCTGGCCCGGCATCTGCCGGGTGGCGTCTGGGAGAAGCGGCATGCCCCGGGGAGCTTCACCTACGCCTCGCACCAGGCGATCTTCGCGGGGTTCCTGCCCACGCCGGCCGCCCCCGGGCCGCATCCCCGGCTGTTCGCCGCACGGTTCGCCGGCAGCGAGACCACGGCGGAGCGCACCTTCGTCTTCGACGCACCCGACCTGGTCTCCGCTCTCGCCGGGGCGGGATACCGCACGGTGTGCATCGGCGGAGTGGGGTTCTTCAACCGGCGGGCGCCGCTCGGCTCGGTGCTGCCCGGGATGTTCCAGGAGGCCTACTGGGAGCCGGAGTTCGGCGTGGCCTCGCCCACCTCGTTCGAGGCGCAGGTGGCCCGCGCCGAGCAGGTAGTCCGGGGGCTCCCGGACGGACAGCGGCTGTTCCTCTTCGTCAATGTGTCGGCGCTGCACCAGCCGAACTGGTTCCACCGGCCGGGCGCCACCCGTGACGCCGGCGACAGCCGCGCCACCCATGCGGCCGCACTGGAGTACGTGGACGCCCACATCGGACGGCTCTTCGCCGCGGCGAGCAGCCGCCGCCGGGCCTTCGCCGTCGTCTGCTCCGACCACGGCACGGCGTACGGCGACGACGGCTACACCGGTCACCGGCTCGGTCACGAGTCCGTCTGGACCGTTCCGTACGCGCATTTCTTCCTGGAACCGGGGGCCACCGCACGATGACCAGTCCGCACACCACCCGCCCGTACCGGAGTTACGTCTACGCCTATCCGCACAAGACGGCGTACGAGAAGCTCTCCGGCCACCCCGGCGGGCGGCCCGCGCTGAGAGACCTGTGGGCGGGCGAGCAGAAGGACGCGCTCTCGCTCTACCTCCACATACCCTTCTGCGAGGTCCGCTGCGGCTTCTGCAACCTCTTCACCCGGATCGGTGCGCCCGACGAGCTCACCACCCGCTATCTCGATGCGCTGGACCGGCAGGCGACGGCCGTACGGGACGCGCTGGGCGACGGGGAACCGGTGCGCTTCGCCGCCGCCGCGTTCGGCGGCGGGACGCCCACCTTCCTGGCCGCCGGCGAGCTGGAGCGCCTGTGCGACATCGCGGAGAAGCGCATGGGCGCCGACCTGCGCTCCGTTCCGCTGTCCGTCGAGACGTCCCCGTCGACCGCCACTGCCGACCGGCTGGCGGTCCTCGCCGACCGGGGGACGACCAGGATCAGCATCGGCGTACAGAGCTTCGTCGAGGCCGAGGCCCGTGCGGCGGTCCGTCCGCAGCGGCGCGCCGACGTCGAGGCGGCCCTCGACCTGATCAGGGACACCCGCATCCCCGTCCTCAACATCGACCTGATCTACGGCATCGACGGCCAGACCGAACGGAGCTGGCGCACCTCGCTGGACGCCGCGCTCCGGTGGCAGCCGGAGGAGCTGTACCTCTACCCGCTCTACGTCCGTCCGCTGACCGGCCTGGGCAGGCTCGGGGCCGCCGAGGAGGCCGCGGTGGACGCGGCCTGGGACGAGCAGCGGCTGCGGCTGTACCGGGCCGGCCGCGATCACCTCCTCGCCCACGGCTACGAGCAGGTGTCGATGCGGATGTTCCGCCGCGCCGACGCCCCGCGGACCGAAGGCCCCGACGACTACGCCTGCCAGACCGACGGCATGATCGGCCTGGGCTGCGGCGCCCGTTCGTACACCTCCCGGCTGCACTACTCCTTCGACTACGCGGTGGAGATGCGCGAGGTGCGGGCGATCATCGACGGTTACACGGCCACCGAGGACTTCTCGCACGCCGAGGTGGGCCGGTTCACCGACGGCGACGAGGCGCGCCGCCGCCACCTCCTGCAGTCCGTCCTGCAGGCCGAGGGCCTGCGGGTGTCCGAGTACCGCGAGCGCTTCGGCACGGACCCGGTCGAGGACTTTCCCGAGGAGCTCGCCCGGTTCGAGGCCCGGGGCTGGCTCGACCGGGACGGGGCCGCCGCCGGCCTGCTGCGCCTGTCGCCCGAGGGGCTCGCCCATTCGGACGCGCTGGGCCCCGACCTCTTCTCCCCTGCCGTGCGGGCCGCGATGGCCGCGTACGAGCTGAAGTGAGCCCCGCATGGACCTGACGATTCTCTACCGCGGCCCTCTCGCGTCATGCGACTACGACTGCCCGTACTGCCCGTTCGCCAAGCGGCGCGACAGCCGGGAGCAGCTGCGGGCCGACCGGGCCGCGCTGGAACGCTTCACCGCGTGGGCGGCGGCGCAGACCGGTGACCGGATCTCGGTGCTCTTCACTCCCTGGGGGGAGGGGCTGGTGCGCTCCTGGTACCGCCGGGCGGTGGTCGAGATGGCCCGGTTGCCGCACGTCCGCCGGGTCGCGATCCAGACGAATCTCAGCGGCCGTACGCAGTGGCTGGCGGCGGCGGGCACCGCGGGCCGCGAGAAGATCGCGCTCTGGTGCACCTACCACCCGGGCCAGACACCGTACGAACGGTTTCTCGGCCGGTGCGGGGAGCTGACGTCCCTGGGGATCCGCCACAGCGTGGGTGTCGTCGGGCTCGACGGTCATCTCGACGAGGCGCGGCGGCTGCGGGCGGCCCTTCCCGACGAGGTCTACCTCTGGGTCAACGCCGCCGAGGGGCAGACCTACACGGACCAGGAGGCGGACCGGTGGACGGCGATCGATCCGCTGTTCCCGTACAGCCGCCATCCGCACCGTTCGGCAGGTCTGCCCTGCCGGACCGGTGAGTCGGTGATCTCGGTGGACGGTGAGGGTACGGTGCGCCGCTGCCACTTCGTCCGCGCCGAGCTCGGCAATCTCTACGACGGCAGCTACCGCACGGCGCTGGGACCCCGGGCCTGCCCGCTCGCCCTCTGCGACTGCCACATCGGCTATGTGCACCTGGAGACGCTGCCGCTGTACGACGTCTTCGCCGGCGGAGTGCTGGAGCGCATACCGGCGCTGCCGCCGCCCTCGGCCGCCGCGGCCGGTACTCCGGGAGCCCGGGGCGACTGAGGACAGCGGACTCTCAGAGCGGCAGCAGGTCGGGCCGCTTGGCCTCCACGTGGTCTCCCGAGGACTCGCCGCGCAGCCGGCGTCCGATCCACGGCACCAGGTACTCGCGTGCCCAGTGGATGTCGTCGCGCCGCACTTCGAGCGTTCCGCGCTGTGCCTGCGGCGGCCACTCCTGGTCCGGGTCGGCGGGCACGTCGAGGCCGAGGACCTGGGCGGCGCGCAGCGCGACCCTGGTGTGCCCCTCGGGCGACAGGTGCAGCCGGTCGTTGTCCCAGGCCCGGCGGTCCTGCACCGAACGCAGGGACCAGAGGTCGAGCACCGGGCAGTCGTAGCGGTCGGCGATGGACCGCACATGGGCGGTGTAGGTGGCGATCTTGCCGCGCAGATGGCGCAGCACGGGAACGTCACGTGTGTCGAAGCCGGTGGTGACCATGACGGTGCCGACCGACCGGGTCAGCTCGGCGACCGCGCGCTCGAAGCGCTCGGCCACGTCGTCGGGGTCGGTGCCCGGCCGGATGATGTCGTTGCCGCCGGCGCAGAAGCTCACCAGATCGGGGGCGAGTTCCCTTGCGCGCGGCACCTGCTCCTCGACTATCTGGTCGAGGAGGCGTCCTCGTACGGCGAGATTGGCGTATCTGAAGTTCCCGTGCGCGGGGGCCGCGATGCCCGCCGCCGCTTCGGGGTCCGGGAGCTGGTCCGCGAGGAGTACCGCGAACCGGTCCGCCCAGCCGACGAAGGTTCCGTCCGGGCCGGGGTCACCGACTCCCTCGGTGAAGCTGTCGCCAATCGCCGCGTACGACCCGATGGCGCCCTGTCGGTTGATGACGCCCTGCTGGATGTTGTTCGAATCGTCTGCCACAAGGGCATATCCTGCACCGCCGAATGTGACCTACGCGACCGTAATACGGGGTTGACGGGTGGTGAGATAGACCACCCGGTCAGTTTTTAGTAAAGAGGGAATAAGCAGAGGGACGGTGCGCCGCCGCGCACCGTCCCTCTATGCATTGCTCAGGTCCGGTTCACCGGACCGGTGTTGCTGGATCAGACGTTGATCCCGTGCGACGCCAGGTACGCGATCGGGTCGATGTCCGAGCCGTACGCCGGGCCCGTGCGGACCTCGAAGTGGAGGTGCGGGCCGGTGGCGTTGCCGGTGGAGCCGGACAGGCCGACCTGCTGGCCCGCGGTCACGGTCTGGCCCGCCGAGACGGAGAGCGAGGACATGTGGCCGTACTGCGAGTAGTGGCCGTCGGCGTGCTTGATGACGACCTCGTTGCCGTACGCGCCGCCCCAGCCGGCGGTGACGACGGTGCCGGAGGTGATCGCCTTCACGCTCGTGCCGGTGGACACGGGGAAGTCGATGCCGGTGTGGCTGCCGCTGGACCAGTTGGCACCGGAGGCGCGGTAGGCGGTGGTGTGGTTGCCCGGAACCGGGTGGACGTAGCCGGAGTCGTTGCTCTGGGCGGCCGGGGCCGAGGACTCCTCGGACGACGAGGCGCCGGAGGAGGAAGAGGACGAGTTGGAGGCCGTGGCGGCCTTCGTCTCGGTCTTGACCGGAGCCTTGGGCGCGGCCTTCGACGGCGTGGTGGAGCCCGTGGAGGTGGTGGAGGCCTGGCTCGCGGACTTGCCGCCGAGGGTCAGCTTCATGCCCGGGAAGATCAGGCTCGGGTCGTCGCCGACGACCTTGCGGTTGTCCTGGTACAGCTTCTCCCAGCCGCCCTTGAGCTTGTGCTGGGCGGCGATCTTCGACAGGTAGTCGCCGGAGACCACGGAGTAGGACGTGGTGCCGGCCTGCTTCTTCGCGACCGGCTTGGCCGGGGTGGCGTGCGCGGCGGCCGACTTCGAGGTGGCGGGAGCGGTCTGCTCCGCGGCGTTGGCACCGGTGGCGCCGAGCAGCGGAAGCGCGATGACGGCTCCGCCGGCGCTCGCGGCGACGACGCCACGGGCGATGGTGCTGGACTTGGGACGGCGGTGCTTACCCGATATGGGCATGAAGGTTTTCCTCTCCGGCGCCTACGAGGTGAGCTGTCGGGTTCGGACTGGAGATGTCCGGTCGCGGCGGGCGCGACTTCACCCCGAGCCGGCCGGTTTCCCGGTCGGCGGCTTACCTGGTTCCCCCGCTCCTGCCACGCGGTGAGTGGGTGCGAATTCCGGGCGGCGGCAGGATTAGGCGGTCCGTCCGGATTGACAGTGAACGTAAGCGAGCCGGGACGACAGAAACAAGCCACGGGTTCCACTTCGGATTCCGCTCCGGAAATACGACACGGAATTCCGGTCACACTCCGTGGATTAAGGATCTTGAATTTCCGCGCGGCGTCCGGAATACCCCACGGCGCCGCAGCCACACACCGTCACGGATATGATCCCGCTCACGAGAGGGTGGCCATCTCCCGCACAAACAGGGCATGTTCTACCAAAAGCCCCAATACGGACATGCCTCACTCATCGGCCGTGCCGCGACCAGGAGAGCCTTGCGCCCCGGACCCTCGCAGCCGGGCACGTGGACCGTCGCGCGACCCCGGAACAGGGGCGCGACCAAGATGATTGCCCGAGGAATCAATGTCGTATCGTCACGAGAGTGGACCCGCGGGCGACACGCGCCCGCGGCAGAGCCTCCAGGAGTGACCGTGACGCAGCAGCTGCCGCAGACCCCGTCGACGGAGCCCGAGCTGGCGGGTGTCCGCAACTTCCGTGACGTGGGCGGGCTGCCCACCTCTGACGGCCGCCGGGTGCGGTACGGGCGGCTCTACCGCAGCGGTCACCTGGCACACGCCACGGCCGAGGACGCCACGTTCCTCTCCGGTCTCGGCCTGCACACCGTCTTCGACTTCCGCAACGGCGCCGACCACAAGCTGGACGGCCTGGACATCGAGCTGCCGGGCGTGCGCAACGTGAGCATCCCGCTCACCGACCCGGCCGACGG
This sequence comes from Streptomyces sp. NPDC002809, assembly GCF_040295435.1. Taxonomy (NCBI): domain Bacteria; kingdom Bacillati; phylum Actinomycetota; class Actinomycetes; order Kitasatosporales; family Streptomycetaceae; genus Streptomyces; species Streptomyces sp. NPDC002809. Next base: position 32,468 of record NZ_JBEOVJ010000022.1, on the reverse strand, counting down.
CGCGGAGTTCTGGCGGATGGTGCGCGACGGCGACATCGACGAGCTGCGGTCGATCCTGGCCGACGGCAAGGGGTCCCATCGCATGATCGCGTCGTACCGCCGGATCATCCTGGACCGCACGGCCGAGCACAGCCGGGTACTGCACGCCCTCGCCGAGGACAGCGTGCCCGCGCTGATGCACTGCGCCGCGGGCAAGGACCGTGCGGGTCTCTCCATCGCGGTGTCCCTGCTCGCCGTCGGCGTCGAACGCGATGCCATCGAGTCCGACTACCTCAAGTCCAACGACGCACACCGCCGCTACAAGGTCCGCCGCAGCGACACCTCTCCCACCGGAATGTCCGCCGAGGTGATGGAGCTGCTCAATCCGCTCTTCGGCGCCCACCCCGACTACCTCGCCGCGGCCTTCACCACCATCGACGAGACCTGGGGCAGCACCGACCGGTACCTCGCCGACGGCCTGAAGATCACCCCGCAGACACGCGAGCGGCTGCGCGAGCGCCTGCTCGACGAGGCCTGACCGGCCGGGCGGCCCGCAGCCACCGGCCGCGCACCCCCGCGACTGCCGGTGGCGCACACCCACTGCAACCGGTTGCGCATCCCAGCTCCTACCGGTTGCGCACCCCCACGGCTACTGGTTGTGCATCCCCACGGCGAACAGCAGGTAGAGGAAGCCCGCGATGACGTGCCCGGCCACCAGATAGGCGAACAGCCTGATGACGAGCCCGCGAGGCAACTTCTTCTCCTGCGGGTCGTAGTTCTTGGGCCGCCCCGGGCCGAGCGGGTCGAAGTTCTCGGAATCGGACATGACAAGTCCTCTCTGGCCATCGGCGTGCCGGTGGCGGGGGCGAAGCCTCAGCGACGGTGGATCCCGCTGCCGAGACACAGCTCGGCGGCGGGGCTCTGCAGCAGGGTGTGGACGAACAGCAGCTCGGCACCCTCGCGGTCCACGGCCGCGATCCGGTGCGGGGTGAGCGAGTCGAAGTGCGCGCTGTCCCCGGGGGCGAGGTCATGGACCGTTTCCCCGAGGGTCACCCTGAGATGCCCGGCCAGGACGTACAGCCACTCCTCGCCGGGATGGACGCGCACCAGGTCGCCCTGGGCGCCGTGCGGGACCCGGACACGCAGTGCCTGCATCGCCCGGCCGGGACCGCCGGCCTGCTGGTACATCCAGCCGTCGGCCTCGGCTCCCTCGAACCTGCGGCCGCGGACGATCGCGTCACGTTCCGGGGGGATCTCGCCCAGCAGCTCGGAGACCGTCGTACCGTAGATTCTGGCAAGTCCGAGCAGCATGGGCAGCGACGGCTGGCGCCGGCCCGTTTCGAGCCGGGACAGGTGGGCGGGCGAGAGCCCGGCCCGCTGGGCGGCCGTCTCCAGGGTGAGACCACGGCTGCGGCGCAGGTCGCGCAGGCGGGGCGCGACCCCGGGCAGCTCGTCGGCCACCCCTCCTTCTGGAGGATTCATGCTTCCATTGGGCCAGGAACTTTCCTCGGAGGCAAATTTCTTGCCTCCGAGGCAAAAGCCGGAAGCCCCGGTCCGCCACCCGGGCCCGGCCGACGGATCCGCTGCTGATCAGCGGTTGGCGACGGCCTGCTTCACCAGGGTCCGCCCGAAGTCCCACATCAGCCCGCCGCCACTGTGCGCGTCGTCCATCACGGCCGTGAAGGCACTCACAAAGCGGTCCACGTCCGCGTCGTCGATCACCAGCGGCGGAATCAGCTTGATCACTTCGAGATGGTCTCCGGAGACCTGGGTCAGGATCCGGTGCTTCTGGAGCAGCGGCACGACGACCATCTGCGCGAAGAGCCCCTTGCGGGCCGCCTGCAGCATGGTCCAGCGGCTGCGCAGCTTGAGCGAGCTCGGCCGGCCGAACTCGATGCCGATCATCAGCCCGCGCCCCCGCACCTCGTGCAGCAGCTCGTACCGCCCGACCAGCGCGGCCAGCCGTTCGCGCAGCAGATCACCGGTGCGGCGCGCGTGCGCCACCGTCTCCTCGTCCTCCATCACCGCGAGGACCGCGAGCCCGGCCGCCATCGCCTGGGCGTTGGAGCCGAAGCTCGCGGAGTGGACCAGGACCCGGTCCATCGAGGAGTAGACGCGTTTGAAGATCCAGTCCTTTCCGAGCGTCGCGCCGACGGGCACATAGCCGCCGGAGAGTGCCTTGGCGACGCAGACCAGGTCGGGTTCCACGCCTTCCTCGTGCTGGTACGCGTAGAAGTCCCCGGTCCTGCCCAGACCGGTCTGCACCTCGTCCGCGATGAGCAGGGCCTTGTGCTTGTGCAGCAGTTCCTGCGCCTCACGCAGGAACCCGGGCGGCGAGGCGTGCACGCCCTTGCCCTGGATCGGCTCGACGACGAGTCCGGCCACATCGCCGCGCTTGAGCTCACGGCGCAGGGCGTCGAGGTCACCGAGCTCGATGGCGGTGTCGGGCAGCAGCGGGGCGAAGCCGTCCCGGAAGCCGGCCTCGCCGTTGACCGAGAGCGAGCCGGTGGTCAGCCCGTGGAAGGCGTGCGTGCAGTACAGGATCCTCGGCTTCCCCGTGGCGTACCGGGCGAATTTGAGGGCCGTCTCCACGGCCTCCGTGCCGCTGTTGCCGAAGAACACCCGGTCCAGGTGCGGGCTGTGGGTGAGCAGCTTCTCGGCCAGCAGGCCCGGCAGCGGCTGGCAGTCGAACCGGGTGAGATCGGCCAGCGAGGCGTCCAGGACGTCGTGCAGCGCCTTGCGTACGACAGGGTGGTGCCTGCCGAGCCCCATCACCCCGAACCCGGCGAGCATGTCCAGGTAGTCGTTGCCCTCCTCGTCCCAGAAGTGCGCGCCCTCGGCCCGTTCGTAGACCTTGTCGAAGCCGATGGTGTGCAGCATGCGCGGAAGCTGGTGGTTGAGGTACTTCGTGTGCAGCTCGTAGCGTTCGGCCCCGCGCTCCGCGAGGAGCCGCGCCAGATCGAAGCCCTTGGGCCCGTCGTCCTTCATGCCCCGCTCTCCTTGTGCCCGTCGCCCGAGACGTTGTGCCCGGTGTCCGTGCCCGTTTCCGCGCCCCGGACGTGAACGTTGTGCCCCGTGTCCGTGTCCGGATCAGCGCCGCGCCGGACGGCCGGCACGGCGCTGATCCGGCCCGCGATCTCGACCGGTGTGAGACCGATGTCTGCCAGCACCTCGGCCCGCTTCCCGTGGGCGAGGAACTGGTCGGGGATGCCGAACGTCCGCAGCGGTACGTCGACCCCGGCATCCCGCAGCGCCTGTCCGACTGCCGAGCCGACGCCTCCGGCCCTGCTGTTGTCCTCGACCACGGCGACGAGCCGGTGCTTCGCGGCGAGTGGCGCAAGCTGCTCGTCGACCGGCTTGACCCAGCGGGGGTCGACCACGGTGCAGCGGATCCCGCCGCCCTTCAGCAGATCGGCGGCCTGCAGGCAGACGGGGGCCATCACGCCGACCGCGACCAGCAGCACATCGGCGTCCTCGGCGCGGTGCAGGACATCCATGCCGCCGATCGTGCCGATCGAGGGGACCGGCTCCCCCACCGACTCCTTCGGGAACCGAATCAGGGTCGGTGCGTCGTCGACGCCGACGGCCTCGCGCAGTTCGGCCCGCAGCCGTTCGGCGTCGCGCGGTGCCGCGATCCGCAGACCCGGTACGACCTGCAGCAGGGACATGTCCCACATGCCGTTGTGGGAGGCCCCGTCGGGTCCGGTGACCCCGGCCCGGTCGAGCACGAACGTCACACCGCACCTGTGCAGGGCGACGTCCATCAGCAACTGGTCGAAGGCCCGGTTGAGGAAGGTGGCGTACACGGCGACCACCGGGTGCAGTCCGCCCGTCGCCAGCCCGGCCGCCGAGACCGTCGCGTGCTGCTCGGCGATCCCCACGTCCCAGACCCGGTCGGGAAACGCCTCGGCGAACCTCGTCAGCCCGACGGGGTGCAGCATCGCCGCCGTGATGGCGACGACTTCCGGGCGCTCCGCGCCGATCGCGGCGATCTCGTCGCCGAACACGGACGTCCAGGACTGTCCGGCCGCGGGAACCAGCGGGGCGCAGGTCAGCGGGTCCATCGCGCCGACGGTGTGGAAGCGGTCGGCCTCGTCCCGGAGCGCGGGAAGGTAGCCGCGGCCCTTCTCCGTGAGGCAGTGCACGAGCACGGGGCCGTGGAAGCGTTTCGCGCGGTGGAGCGCGGACTCGACGGCGGCGGTGTCGTGGCCGTCGATCGGGCCGATGTACTTCAGCCCGAGGTCCTCGAACATGCCCTGCGGGGCGAAGGTGTCCTTGAACCCCTTCTTGGCCCCGTGCAGTGACTCGTACAGCGGCTTCCCGACGACGGGTGTCTGCTGCAGGACGTCCTTGCCCCAGGACAGGAAGCGTTCGTAGCCGTCCGTGGTGCGCAGGGTCGCGAGGTGGTTGGCGAGGCCGCCGATGGTCGGGGCGTAGGAGCGCTCGTTGTCGTTGACGACGATGATCAGGGGGCGGTCCTTGGCGGCGGCGATGTTGTTCAGCGCCTCCCAGGCCATGCCGCCGGTGAGTGCGCCGTCACCGATGACCGCGACGACGTGGTCCTCCTTGCCCAGCACCTCGTTGGCCTTGGCGAGGCCGTCGGCCCAGCCGAGCACGGTGGAAGCGTGCGAGTTCTCGATGACGTCGTGCTCGGACTCGGCACGCGAGGGGTAGCCGGAGAGGCCTCCCCTGCCGCGCAGCTTGGAGAAGTCCTGCCGCCCGGTGAGCAGCTTGTGTACGTAGCTCTGATGGCCGGTGTCCCACAGAATCCGGTCCACGGGCGAGTCGAAAACCCGGTGCAGGGCGATGGAGAGCTCCACCACGCCGAGGTTCGGGCCGAGATGGCCACCGGTCCTGGCCACCGCCTGGACGAGGAACTTCCTGATGTCCTCGGCTAGTTCACCGAGCTGCGGTTCGTTCAGCGCCTTGAGATCGCGCGGCCCCCGGATGGACTGCAACAGCGTCATGCCCGGGCCCCCTCTCTGGTCCTGTCAGCGGCTCACGGTGAGGTGGGGACCCCCGTCGGTGCCCCCACGCCGTCCATGCGCTCGGCGGGATCTCACCCGCCGACGGCTGCCTGCCCGGCCTGGATGCGCCGCGAGGGGCGGCGCATCGCGAGCGGCCGGGCGGGCAGCCCGGGGAGAGCCGGTGCGATCGGCTCTCCGGCGTTCGTCACCTCACCGGTTCCCGCCGATGGTCTCCCGCGCGGCACGCAGGGATTCCTTGAGCGACCCCATGGTGGCGAGTACGGCGGTGGGCTCGTAGCCGCAGTGCGCCATGCAGTTGGCGCAGCGCGGGTCCTTGCCGCGGCCGTACTTGTCCCAGTCGGTCTCCTCGATCAGCTGCCGGTACGTCGGCACGTACCCGTCGCTCATCAGGTAGCAGGGCCGCTGCCAGCCGAAGAGCGAGTAGTTCGGGATGGCCCACGCCGTGCACGGGAAGTCGGCCTTGCCCTCCAGGAAGTCCAGGAAGAGCGGCGAGTGGTTGAGCCGCCACCTGGCCCGGTTGCCGCCCGCGAAGGACTTCTTGAACAGCTCGCGGGTCTGTTCGACACCCAGGAAGTGCTCCTGGTCGGGTGCCTTCTCGTAGGCGTAGGCGGGCGAGATCATCATCTCGTCGACCTTCAGGTCGTCGTTGAGGAAGTTGAGGACCTCGATGATGGTCTGGGGTGTGTCGGTGTTGAAGAACGTGGAGTTGGTCGTGACGCGGAAGCCGCGCTGCTTGGCCTCCTTCATCGCCGCGACCGCCTCGTCGAACACCCCTTCCTTGGCGACCGACTCGTCGTGACGCTCGCGCAGTCCGTCGATGTGGACGGCGAACGCGAAGTAGGGCGAGGGGGTGAACTTTTCGAGCTTCTTGCGCATCAGCATCGCGTTGGTGCAGAGGAAGACGTACTTCTTCTTCGCCACCAGTTGCCGGACGATCTCGTCGATCTGCGGATGCATCAGCGGCTCGCCGCCCGCGATGGAAACCATCGGGGCGCCCGATTCGAGCACGGCGCCGACGGCCTGGGCCACCGGCATGCGCTGCTTGAGGACTCCGGCCGGGTGCTGGATCTTCCCGCAGCCCTCGCAGGCGAGGTTGCAGGCGAACAACGGCTCCAGCTCGACAATCAGCGGGAACTTCTCCCGCTTTCGGAGCTTCTGTTCAATGAGGTACGTCGCAACCTTGATGGACTGACGGAGCGGCATGGCCATCTAGCTCACCTCCTGGGGAGCAGTAAAGATCGGTGCCATTCATAGAAAGCCGGCAGGACTGCACGAAGAACGCGGAATGCCGATATTCCACCGCGGACCGTGCCGATGCGGACGAGCTCATGCTCCGGAGCGTCCACGACCACCCGTACGGCCGCAACCGGGCGTGGTCCGGACCGCAGGGCGATGCGCAGGGTCGCGGCGGACTCCATGTCCACCGCGATCGCTCCGGTGGCCCGCAGCGCGGCCCGCTCATGCCCTCGGACGACATGATCGGAGCCGGTCAGCGGACCGGTGTGGACGGTGCGTCCGGGTACGGCCCTGGCAAGGGCGTCGGCGAGCAGTTCCGTGCCGGTGCAGGCGACCGACTGCCCGTCCGCCCGGGTCTCGTCGGCCACCACCAGGTCCCCGGGGTGCATACCGGGTGCGAGTCCGGCACAGAACCCTGAGGCGATGACAGCGGCGCCGAGCGCCCGGCCTTCACCGAGCGCCCGCGCCACGGCCGTTTCGGCCGCCTTCGGCCCCATGCCCGTACGCAGTACGGTCACCGGGCCCGGTGCGGCGCCCGCCCTGGCCCTGCCGGTGCGCAGGGCCAGGTGCTCGATGCCCAGCGCGCAGGCGATGAGCAGCGGAGCGGTGGGGCCGGCCGGCCCCGGGGCATCGCCCATCAGGCCCCCTCACGGACCGCCGTGCGGCCCGCGAACGGGTCGCCGTGCACATACCGTCCGAGTGCGGTGAGCGGGAAGACCTGACGGTAGAGGTGGTAGTTGATGGAGAAGTCCCACGGGAAGCCGGTCCCGGTGAAGTACGGCTCGTCCCAGGAACCGTCGGCCTGCTGGGTCTCGGCCAGCCAGGTGACCCCGCGGGTGACGGCCACGGTGTCCCGTCGTCCGGCGGCGAGCAGGGCGAGCAGGGCCCAGCCCGTCTGGGACGCCGTCGAGGCTCCGTGGCCGATCCACTTGTCCTCGTCGTACGAACGCAGGTCCTCGCCCCAGCCACCGTCGTCGTTCTGGACGGATTCCAGCCAGCCGACCGCGCGCCGGATGGAGGGGTGCGAGGCGGGCAGCCCTGCGGCGACCAGGGCGGGCACCACCGACCCGGTCCCGTAGACGTAGTTGACGCCCCAGCGGCCGAACCAGCCGCCGGCCGCCTCCTGTTCGGCGAGCAGCCACTCGATTCCCCGCCGGGTCGCGGGATGCCCGGAGTGGCCCTCGATGGCGAGCATCTCCACCACGTGCCCGGTCACGTCGGCGGACGGCGGGTCGATGACCTCGCCGAAGTCGCAGAACGGCAGCCGGTTGGGGAACGCGCTGGTGTTGTCGGCGTCGAAAGCCCCCCAGGCGCCGTTGCGGGACTGCATGCCGACGTTCCAGCGCACCCCGCGCTCGATGGCGGCCTCGACCCGCGCCTGGTCCGGGTGGCGGACCCGGCGCAGCGCGAGGACCACTTCCGCGGTGTCGTCGATATCGGGGTAGTTGTCGTTGTGGAACTCGAACGCCCATCCGCCCGGGGCCAGTTGGGGCCTGCGCACGGACCAGTCACCGGGTCGCACGATCTCCTCGCCGAGCATCCAGTCCGCCGCCTTCACCAACGCGGGGTGGTCGGCGCCGACCCCGGCGTCGGCGAGCGCGATGGTGGCGAGACAGGTGTCCCAGACCGGGGACTGACAGGCCTCGATCATGCGGGCGCCGTCCTCGCGCCAGACCGCGAACCGGTCGAGCGACTCGAGCCCGGCCCGCATCACGGGGTGGTCGAGGTCGTAGCCGAGCAGATGCAGAGCGATGACGGAGTACACGGCGGGCGGCTGGATGCCGCCCCAGCAGCCGTCGTTCTCCTGGCGTTCGATGATCCAGCGGGCGGCCGCGTTCATGGCGAGCTTGCGCAGCCTGCGCGGGGCGACCCGGTGATAGAGGTGCAGCGCCTTGTCGAGGCGCTGGAAGACGCCGTCCCAGCTGGCGGCCGGGGCGGGGCGGCGGGGAGGGTTCGGTTCGCCGGGATCCGTGTGCAGTTCGTCCAGGGCGAAGGGTGCGGGCCGTACCGGCCGCTTCGCGGAGACGACGGTGAGGGGCACGATGGTCTGGCGGGCCCAGCAGCCGAAGTCGTAGATGTTGAGCGGGACCCACTTGGGGAAGAACATCAGTTCGGGCGGGAGTTCCGGCAGGTCGTCCCATTTCCACCAGCCGAAGAGGGCCAGCCAGATCCGGGTGAACACGCGGCTCGCCGCGATCCCGCCCTGTTCCCTGACCCATCCGGCAGCACGGGCCATGTGCGGTTCGTCCGGCCGGTCCCCTGCCAGACGCAGTGCCACGTACGCCTCGATGGTGGCGGAGAGGTCCCCGGGGCCGCCGTGGAAGGTGGTCCAGGTGCCGTCGCCGAGCTGTTCACCGCGGATGAAGCGGCCGGCCGCCTGGACCGTGGCGGGATCCTGAATACCGAGGAACTGCCGGAGCAGGAGGTCCTCGGCGTCCATGGTGACGTTGGTGGCGAGGTCTCCCTTCCACCAGCCCTGCTCGTCCTGCCTGCCGAGGAGGTGCTCCACCGAGCGTTCCGCGGCCCGCCGCGCGGCGGCGAGTACGTCGTCCGCGGCGATGGTTGATTCGGTTGTCGGTCTACTGGCCGAGGCTGCGCTGGGGTCCACAGCCCCGGTGCTTCCGTCGGTCGTCGCTGTCATGGCTTCCCCTTCGTGCAGTTGGTCCTCTGCTGTGCTGGGGTCTCCGTCGGCCGGTGCCCGTGACGGACACCGGCCGGCGACTGCGAGTCATATTGTGGGGATGGTCATCATCTCTTTCGTACGACGACGAAGTCCGCGAGCGCCGTGAGCTGCGCCCGCACTGTTTCGGGCATGTCCACACCATGCAGCGCCTCGATGGCGACCGCATGCTGACGACGGGCCTCCTGGGCGGTCCACTCGCGGCCGCCCGCCTCCTCGATGAGTGCCGCACGGGCGGCGAACTCCTCCTCGGAGAAGCTGTCGAAGTCGCTGCTCTTCGCGTCGGCGGCGAGCAGTTCGCCCAGGCGCTCCGAGGCCGGCCCGCCCGCGGCGAGCGCGGCGACGACCGGCAGGGACTTCTTGCGCTGGCGCAGATCGCTCCAGGTCTGCTTGCCGGTGGAGTCCGGGTCGCCCCAGATCCCCAGCAGGTCGTCGACCGCCTGGAAGGCGAGGCCGAGGTGGTAGCCGTACTCCTCCAGGACGTCGGCGGTCCGGTCGTCGGCGCCGCCGAGCACTGCCCCGATGGAGCAGGCGCAGGCGAGCAGGGCGCCCGTCTTGTTGCCCTCCATCTCCAGGCACTCCTCGACGGTGACCCGCTCGCGGTGCTCGTAGGAGATGTCCTGGGCCTGCCCGTCGATGAGCTTGCGGGTGGCCGAGGTCAGCCGTCGGGCCGCACGGCCAGCCTCGGCAGTCCCGAGCTCCAGCAGGATCTCGTTGGCCAGTGCGAACAGTGCGTCACCGACCAGGATCGCCTGGGCGGGGCCGTGCACCTTCCAGACCGTGTCGCGGTGGCGCCGCTGCTCGTCGCCGTCCATCAGGTCGTCGTGCAGCAGCGAGAAGTTGTGTACCAGCTCGACGGCCACGGCGCCGGGGATGCCGGCCTCGGCCGCGGCTCCGGCCGCCTCGGCGGACAGCAGGGCCAGCGCCGGGCGGACGGCCTTGCCGCCGTCGCCGTCGGAAGGCCTGCCCTGGGCGTCGATCCAGCCGAAGTGATAGGCGGCCACGGTGTCCATGGGCGGTGCGAGCCGGTCAACGGCGGCCCGGAGCACCGGCGTGGAAAGGGCCCGTCCGCGCTCCAGAAGCGCGGTGACGTCCGTGGTGTGCGCCACGGTGTCGGAAGCCGGATTCGCCGGGGTCACTGACTCTCCTCTTGTTCCGGTGGTACTGCTCATGCCGCCTCCTGCAGCGGATGTTCGTGGGGGTGGCCGAGCGCCAGGAGTGCGGCGTCCGCGGCGCCGGCACCGCTACGGACGGCGCCCTCCATCGTGGCGGGCCATCCGGTTGCCGTCCATGCGCCGGCCAGGAAGAGGCCGGGGGCGCGAGTGCGTGTCCCCGGTCGCAGCCGGCCGACGCCCGGAGCGGGCGCGAAGGTCGCCGTACGCTCCCGGGTGACGAAGAAGTCCCTGATGCCGGCCCCGCGGGCGGCGGGCAGGAGCCGCTCCAGCTCGGGCAGATAGCGCGCGCGGAGCTCGGCGACGGGCAGGTCGATCTCCTCCTCGGCCGCGGACTGGGAAACCGCGAGGTACTGGCCGGGTCCGGTGAGACCGGAGGCCTCTGTCCGGTCGAAGACCCACTGGACCGGCGAGCCGAGAGCGGTGAAGAACGGCTGCCTGAGCACCTTGCGGTCGTAGACCACGTGCACGTTGAGAATCGGCGAGGTGCCGATCTCCAGCAGCCGCTCCGGTTCGTCGAGGGCGCCCTCGGGCAGCAGGTCGTACGTCTCGCGCTGCGGTACGGCCAGCACGACGGTGTCCGCCTCGATCCGCTCGGCGCCGGTGTCGACAACCCAGCGTCCGTCGTCGGTACGGGTGAGCGCGCCGGCCTTCGTCCGCAGTTCGGTGCGGACACCGGCGGAGTCCAGGGCCTTGCGGCTGAGCGTGTCGTGTACGTCCCCGAGCGGCACGGACGCCCAGCCGATGTCGGCGGCGCCGGGCTCGGAGAGGAGTCCGGTCTTGAACACCTTCGCGGCCAGGGCCAGCGAGGAGTTCGGTGCGGTGGCGTTGAGCGTGGCCACGCCGACCAGGTCCCACAGGGCTTCGACGGTGCGGGGCGACTGACCGTGCCGGGCGAGCCAGCTGCCGAAGTCGGTGTCGTCGAGTGCGGGGTCGTCCGGGTCCAGCCGGCCGAGCGCCAGCGCGGCCCGTCCGACGCTCGCGCGCTCGACGAGCGAGAGGTGCGGGTAGGCGGCAAGTCCGGCGGCAAGGTGGAACGGAACCGGCAGGCCGTTGCGGCGCAGCCGTCCGAGTCGGGGCCCCGAGGGCCGTCCCACATCGAGAACCGGCACGTCCAAACGGTTTTGCAGCGGGGCCAGACGCGTGCCGTCGACCCGGTCGAGGAACCAGCGGTAGGCGGTGCAGCAGCGCAGATAGACGTGCTGGCCGTTGTCGACCGTCAGCTCCCCGCGCCGGAAGGAGAAGGCGAGGCCGCCGAGCCTGGGCCGCCCTTCCAGCAGGGTCACGTCAAGCCCGCCGTCGGCCAGGCGCAGGGCGGAGGTGATGCCGGCGAGCCCGCCGCCGATCACGACCGCGCGGGAGGAACGCATCGCGTCGTCCGTCATGCGTCCCCCTCTCGCCAGGTCTTCTCCGTCAGGGACGCATCCGCGTGGCAGTGGGTTGCCCGTCGTGCGGAGTGATCATCCATGATGCACATGGTGCGCGAGATGTCCGTGTGACGCATTCAGACACGCCCCCTGGTCGTGCGGCGTGAAATGTGGCGCGCGTCGAGACCCGACAGTCCGCGCACCGCCACATACGCCTTCTCGTGGCCCGGGAGCGAGACCCGGCCGCGCAGCACCGCCTCGGGGTCGCGCTCGATCCGGTCGAGGAGCCGGCGGTAGATGCCGGCCATGGCCGCCACACAGGCACCGCTGCGCCGGTCGAGCATCGGCAGCAGCCGGTAGCCCTCGGCGAACAGGGCCCGGGCACGCCTGACCTCGAAGTGGACCAGCCCGGCGAAGTCGGAGCCGGGCGGCGGGGTGGCCCGGTGGAAGCCCGCGGAGCAGCCGAACTTGGCGAGGTCGTCGGCGGGCAGGTAGGTGCGCCCGTTGCCCGCGTCCTCGCGCACGTCGCGCAGGATGTTCGTCAGCTGGAGCGCGAGGCCGAGCGTGTCGGCGTACTCGGCGGCGCGCTCGACGCCCGGGGCGCCGGGTTCCGTACCGAAGACGCCCAGGCTGAGGCGGCCGATGGCGCCCGCGACACACCGGCAGTAGATCTTGAGGTCGTCCCACGTCTCGTAGGTCGCACCGCGCACGTCCATCAGCACGCCGTCGATCAGCTCGTCGAGCCCTTCGAGCGGCAGCGGGAACCGGCGGGCGGCATCGGCGAGCGCGACGGCCACCGGGTCGGTGTCGTCCTCGTCGACCGCTCCGTCGCGGATCCGGTCCAGCACCGCACGGGTGCCCTCCAGGCGGACATGCTTGGTCTCCGGCTCGAGTTCGCCGTCACCGATGTCGTCCACCCGCCGGGAGAAGGCGTACAGGGCCGACATGGCCTGTCGCTTCTCGACGGGCAGCAGCCTGATGCCGTACGCGAAGTTACGCGCCTGCTGTCCGGTGACCGCCTCGCAGTAACTGTATGCGGCCTGTACCGGTGCCGACATGTACGTCGTCTGTCCCTCCACGGTCCGGCTCACCCCTCTCTACGCGCTCTTCGCAAAACAACTCCCACCTCGCGCAGCAGGCTGGGCTTGGTGGGTTTGGGGGGTCCGGGCAGTACGTCGAACCCGGCGGCCGCGATCGCGGTGAGGGCGGCACGCCCCCCTCCCACGAATCCGGCGAGAAGCAGCTTGAGCCTGCCGTGGACGCTACCCACCAGAGGGGTGCCCTCATTCAGCAGATTCCCGGCGCGTTCGGCTTCGTACGCGATCAGTGCCCGTACCGCTGCGCCCCCGGAGGGGGCCGCCAGGTCGGATTCGGTGACATGGAACCTGGCCATGTCGTCGGCCGGCAGATAGATCCGGTCACGGCCGAGGTCCTCGGTGACGTCCTGGAGATGCTCGACGATCTGCAGCGCGGTGCAGACGGCGTCGGAACGGCGGACGCGCTCGGGACTCGCGGTTCCGGTGAGCTGGAGGACCAGGCGGCCGACGGGGTTGGCAGAGAGCTCGCAATAGGCGAGTAGCTCCTCGTACGTCCCGTAGCGACGGATCTTCTGGTCCTGCCGGTTGGCCTCGATGAGGCCGAGGAAGGGTTCGGGGGTGAGGGCGCGCCGCCGCACGGTGGGGCGCAGCGCCTGCAGGAGCGGGTGGTGCGGGGTCTCACCGGTGGCGGCGAAGATCCTGCGCAGGTCGGCCTCGAGCGCGTCCAGCATCGCCAGCCGGTCCTCGCCCTCGGCCGGATCGAGACCGAGGTGCCGTGCGTCGGCGCCGCCGGGGGCGAGGTCGCCGTCACCGATGTCGTCGACGAGCCGGGCGAAGCCGTAGACGGCCATCAAGTCGTCGCGCCAGGCCCGCGGCAGGAAGAAGGGGGCCACCGGAAAATTCTCGTCGGCGGCCTTGTCAAGGGTTCCGGGTACGGCGGAATCAAGCCGCGCCTGTCGGGTACGGCTCACTGCGTACCGCCCTGCGCGGGGACGGCGTGAGCACCTCGGAGCTGGAGATCTTCCGTCATAGCCGTCACATCTCCCGTTCTACACTGCTGACCCAAAACATCCCATTCCGGACACGCCGCCCGCTCTCCCCAGTGCGGAGGACGACTACGGGCCGTCCACCCAGGCGGTATCGCCCCACTTGCTACGAATCAGCACCGCTACAGCTTACGTTGTACAACGCTCATCCATACGCCGGGGTGCGGGGCGCGCGGCACCTTCGAGCTATGCCCTGTCAACTTTCCCCTCGCGCAAGGAAATTGACGTCATCCGGCGGGAGGAGATCTTGCCGGGCCCCGTACGGCGAGCCGTGGAGGCCCGGGACGGGCCCACGATCCGGAGGCAGCGCAGCGGCCTCTGCCGGAAGGCTCCGGCAGAGGCCGCTGCGGTGGGTGAAGGCGGCGACGCCCTACTTGCCGGTCTCGCGCTCGTACGCCTTGAGGACCTCGTCGGTCGGGCCGTCCATCAGCAGTTCGCCCTTTTCCAGCCACAGCACCCGGTCGCAGGTGTCCCTGATCGACTTGTTGCTGTGACTGACCAGGAAGACGGTGCCGGCCTCCTTGCGGAGCTCCCGGATACGCGCCTCGGAGCGGATCTGGAACTTCCGGTCACCGGTCGCCAACGCCTCGTCGATCATGAGGACGTCATGGTTCTTGGCGGCGGCGATGGAGAAGCGCAGCCGGGCGGCCATACCGGAGGAGTACGTCCGCATCGGCAGGGTGATGAAGTCGCCCTTCTCGTTGATGCCGGAGAATTCGACGATGCTGTCGTAGCGTTCGCGGATCTCCTCGCGGCTCATCCCCATCGCGAGCCCGCCGAGCACGACGTTGCGCTCGCCCGTCAGGTCGCTCATCAGCGCCGCGTTCACGCCCAGCAGCGACGGCTGACCGTCCGTGTACACCTTGCCGTGTTCGGTCGGCAGCAGTCCGGCGATGGCCCGCAGCAGGGTGGACTTGCCGGAGCCGTTCGTCCCGATGAGACCGATGGCCTCGCCCCGGTACGAGGTGAAGGAGACGCCGCGCACGGCGTGCACCTTGCGGATCCCGCGCTCCTCGCCCTTGCCGCGGCGCAGTATCCGGCTCAGTGCCGCGGTGGCACCGCCCTTGCCACCGCCGCCGCCGTTGACGCGGTACACGATGTGCACATCGTCGGCGATCACAGTGGGGACGCGCCCCGCGGTGTTGTCCTCAGCCACGGCCGTACCGCTCCTCTGCCTTCCAGAAGTACACAAAGCCTCCGGCACCCACCACGAGCGCCCAGGCGAGACCCACCACCCAGACGTGCTCCGGCAGGTTCTCGGAGCCGTAACCGTCGATCAGGGCGAACCGGACCAGGTCCATGTAGATGGCCGCCGGGTTGTACTGCAGCACATCACCGATCCAGGCCGGCTTGTCCGCCAGCATCACCGGGATCGAGAACATGACGCCGGAGGCGTACATCCAGGTCCGCATCACGAACGGCATCAGCTGGGCCAGGTCGGGCGTCTTGGCCCCGAGCCGCGCCATGCTCAGTGCCAGTCCGGTGTTGAAGAAGAACTGCAGGACCAGCGCGGGAATCACCAGCAGCCAGGACAGTCTCGGGTAGCTGCCGAACCCGACGGTGACGGCGACCAGCACGATCATCGAGTACATCAGCTGCTGGAGCTGCTGCAGCGAGAACGAGATGGGCAGCGAGGCACGCGGGAAGTGCAGCGCCCGCACCAGTCCGAGGTTGCCGGAGATGGCGCGGACCCCGGCCATCACCGAGCTCTGGGTGAAGGTGAAGACGAAGACCCCGGTCACCAGGAACGGGATGAAGACCTCCTGCGTCATCCCCCTCTTCGTGCCGAGGATCAGGCCGAAGATGAGGAAGTACACCGCGGCGTTCAGGAGCGGGGTGGCCACCTGCCACAGCTGGCCCAGCTTGGCCTGGCTGTACTGAGCGGTCAGCTTGGCCCGGGAGAACGCCAGGATGAAGTGGCGTCGCCCGCGGAGCTGGCGCATGTACTCGAAGAGCCCGGGCCGGGCGCCGCTGACCGTCAGACCGTACTTCGCGGCCAGTTCGGCAGGGCTCAGGCCGTCGTCGACCGATGGCGGGGTGCTCAACGCAACAGCACCGTCATGGGTTGTGTCACTCACCAGATGAAACTCTCGTGTTCAAAACGCGCAGCCAGTCGCGGGCGCGGCTCAGGGCGGACAGGTCCCGACAAGAAAACATACGCCTCATGCTCCCAGAGGCGACCTCTCAGATCACCGGGGGGCGACCGAGTCTGGTCAGCCGCCACACCGTACGCCACTTCATCGGACGGCGCGGTCCGCAGGGTGTCGACCAGCCCTCGCGGAAGCCGCCGAACCATGCCTTCAGCGCCGGGCCCGAGGGCTTGCGGAGCAGGGTCAGCAGCAGCCACACGCCGAGATACACGGGGACCAGGGGCGCGGGCAGATTGCGCCGGGCCAGCCAGACCCGGTTCCGGGCCACCATGCGGTGGTAGACGGCGTGCCGGGACGGAGCGGTCGTGGGGTGGTTGAGGACCATGTCCGCGCGGTAGTCGATCTGCCAGCCGGCGTCCAGCGCCCGCCAGGCGAGGTCGGTCTCCTCGTGCGCGTAGAAGAAGTCGCCCGGCAGCGGACCGACCTCGGCGATGACCCTGGTGCGTACGGCATTGGCGCCGCCGAGGAAGGTCGTCACCCGCGAGGACCGCATCGGGTCGGCGGCGCGCAGCCGCGGCACATGGCGGCGCTGGGTTTCACCGGTGTCGGGGTCGGCGATCCGGAAGCTGATGATGCCGAGCCTCGGATCGGCCTCGAACGCCTGCCGGCACAGCTCGGCGGTGTCGGTGCGCGGCAGATGCCCGTCGTCGTCGAGGAAGAGCAGGGCGTCGACATCGGCTCCGGAGGGACCGAAGGCCTCGATGCCCACGTTGCGGCCGCCGGGGATGCCCAGGTTCTCGGGCAGCTCGACGGTCCGCACGCCCGCGGGTACGTCCGGGACGGCGGAGCCGTTGCCGACGACGACGACCTCGATCCGGTCGCCTTCCTGCCCGGCGACCGAATCGAGCAGGGCGCGCAGCTCGACCGGGCGGTTGCCCATCGTGATGATGACCGCGCCGAGTTTCATGGGGGTGCTCACTTCAGCCTGCTCGATGCCAGGACCGACACGAGATGGAGGAGGGTCTGCAGCAGGGCGATGCCGGCCAGCACCGCGACCGCGAGACGGCTGAAGAACAGGTCGTCCCGGACCGCGTCGAGAACGGCCGCGACCAGGATGACCAGCGACGCCTCGACGCACAGGATCAGCCGGTGGAACTTGAGCGCACCGGCGGCCCGGCGGGCAAACGCCATGCCGGACGAGCGCGGCTCGGAGGCGGCCTCCTTGACCGGCGGCAGCCCGCCCTGGTGGCGTGCGACCCCGACCAGGTCGGTCTCGGCCTTGATCAGGATGGCGCCCAGCGCGGCAAGCGTGCCCAGGAAGGCCCACAGCCAGTCGATCCGCCCGGTGCCCCACAGGTCCGCGGCGCGCAGGCCGAAGCCGACCAGCACGGCGGCGTCACAGAGGTAGGCGCCGACCCTGTCCAGGTAGACCCCGCCCAGGGAGAACTGCTTCTTCCAGCGGGCGAGCTCGCCGTCGACACAGTCCAGCAACAGGTAGAGCTGGACCATGAGGACGCCGAGCAGCGCGCCGGGAATGCCCGGGACGAGCAGGGCCGGAGCGGCGAGCACACCGGCGATGGTCATCAGGTACGTCAGCTGGTTGGGGGTCACCTTGGTGTTCACCAGGTACCGGTCCACACGCAGCGAGACCTCGCGCATGTATATCCGGCCCGCCCAGTGTTCGCCGCTGCGCCGGTCCTTGACGCCCGGGGGGTGAACGACGGGACGGAGTTCAGCTACTGATGGTCTTGGCATAGTCGGCGTACGCGTCCCTGATCTGGTCGGTGGACAGGTTGAGGTGTTCCAGGACCGTGAAGCGTCCCGGGCGGGTCTGCGGCGCGTAGTCGACGGCCTGCACGAACTCGTCGGCCGTGAAGCCGATCTGCTCGGGCAGGACCGGCAGACCGTGCCGTCGGAGTACGTCGGCGAAGAGCCTGGACTCCTCACGGGCGCCCCGCAGATGCATGGCGAAGGCCGCGCCGAGGCCGACCTGCTCACCGTGGCTGGCAGCGCGCTTGGGGAAGAGCAGGTCGAAGGCGTGGCTGATCTCGTGGCAGGCGCCGGACGACGGGCGGGTGTCCCCGCTGATCGAGATGGCGATGCCGGAGAGCACCAGCGACTCGGCGAGGACCGTGAGGAACTCGTCGTCGGCGACCGTGCCGGGGTGCCGCAGGACGGCTTCGCCGGCGGTACGGGCCATGGCGGCGGCCAGTCCGTCGATCTGCTCGTTGTTGACCTCGTGCGACAGTTCCCAGTCGGCGATCGCGGAGATGTTCGAGATCGCGTCCCCGACACCGGAGCGCACGAAACGGTCCGGGGCCTCGCGGATCACCGCGAGGTCGATGACCATGGCGATCGGCATCGGGACCCCGTAGGACCCCCGGCCGTTGTCGTTGTCCAGGGTCGCGACGGGCGAGCAGAGACCGTCGTGGGCGAGGTTCGTGGCGACCGAGACAAGCGGCAGGCCGACCCGGGCCGCGGCGTACTTCGCCACGTCGATGATCTTTCCGCCGCCGAGGCCGACCACGGCGTCGTAGCGCTTGCCCTTGATCTCGTCGGCCAGCCTCACCGCGGAGTCGATGTCGCCCCCGGCGACGCAGTACCAGTCGGCGCCCGGCAGAGCCGGGGCGAGCTTCTCCCGCAGGGCCTGCCCGGAGCCGCCGCTGATGGCGATCGCGAGCCTGCCGGACGCGGAGATCCGCTGGTCGACGAGGAGACCGGCCAGGTCGTCCATGGCGCCCCGGCTGATGTCGACGAAGACCGGGGAGGGAATGAGTCGGGTCAGTACCGGCACGCGATCTCCCTGCCCCTGGCGAGGTCGTCGTGGTTGTCGATCTCGACCCAGGTCACCTCGCCGATGGGGGCCACGTCGACGGTGAAGCCGCGGTTGACGAGCTCCTGGTAGCCGTCCTCGTAGTAGAGGTCCGGGTCGCGTTCGAACGTAGCCTTGAGCGCGTCGGCGAGCTCCTCGGCGGCCTCTGCCTCGATGAGGGTGACGCCGATGTACTCGCCGGTGGCGGTGGCGGGGTCCATCAGCTTCGTGATGCGCCGGACACCCTTGTCGCCGTCCGTGATGACCTTCATCTCCTCGTCGGCGAGGTTCTTCACCGTGTCGAGGGCGAGGATGATCTTCCGGCCGTTGCCCCGTGCGTCCAGCAGGGTCCGCTCGACGGAGACCGGGTGGACGGTGTCGCCGTTGGCGAGGATCACCCCGCGTCCCAGGACCTCACGGGCGCACCACAGCGAGTAGGCGTTGTTCCACTCCTCGGCCTTGTCGTTGTCCACGAGGGTGAGCGTAAGGCCGTACTTCGCCTCCAGCTCCGCCTTGCGGTCGTAGACGGCCTCCTTGCGGTAGCCGACGACGATCGCGACCTCGGTGAGTCCGATCTCGGCGAAGTTGGCCAGCGTGAGGTCGAGGACCGTCCTGTCGCCGTCCACCGGCACGAGGGCCTTGGGGAGCGTGTCGGTGTAGGGGCGAAGGCGCCGTCCTGCGCCGGCTGCCAGTACGAGGCCGATCATGCGGGTTCTCCTTCGTCGTGAACGGCGGGCGCGTTGGAGGACACCCAGAACCGGATGGACTCCACCAGCACGACCAGCGCGATGGCCACCGCGAGGGCGGTGAGGGCCACGGTGAAGCCGGATGCACCGGTGAGCACGGCTGCGAATACGGCCACCACCAGGGTCCGGCCCTCGTGCCCGCCGATCGTGCGCACCAGCCACTGGGGCGGGGCGCCGGTGCCGCCTCGAATGCGGTAGACCGTGTCGTAGTGATGGTAGGCGACCGCAGAAACGAGGCCGAAGGCCGCGGGAAGCGCGCCGTCGATGTCACTGCGGGCGGCCAGGATGAGCATCGTGCAGTACTCCGCCGCGCGGAAGACAGGGGGCAGGAGCCAGTCGAGTGCGCCCTTGAGGGGGCGGGCCACAGCTATGCCCGAGCAGATCGCGTAGAACACCGCGGCGGCGATCATCTGCCGGCTGCCGAAGGGCTGCTGCAGTGCGGCGGCGATCAGCGCGCCGGTCCCGACGACCGCCACCACCGGGGCGCCCCAGGCGCCCGGGATCCGGGGGCCGCGGGCCGCCACGAGCTGGGCGATCGGACCGGAGTCGGCGAGGTCGGCGAGGGCCTGGGCGGCGCGGTCGGTGCGGCGGGCCTTGCGGGTCAGGGAGCGCAGCAGCCTGCCGGCCGTGGTGTAGCAGGCCGCGAAGGCGCAGCCGACGAGCAGTGCGTAGAAGACGATCCGCGGGGTGGTCAGCGCCGTCAGTACGGCGATCATCGCCCAGCGCTCACCGATCGGGAGCACGATTATGCGGCGCACCCAGTGCGTCCAGCCGACGCTGTCGAGCTTGTCCGAGAGTGCGGCCGTGGGGCTGGCGTTCGCTACCGCGTCGTGGTTCGCCTCGCTGAACGAGAAGTCGATGACGTGACGGCAGGACTGGAGCACCATCGCGCCGAGGGCCAGCGCCCACACGTCGTCACCGTTGCGGGCGGCGCCGAGTGCGAGGCCCGCGTAGTAGGCGTACTCCTTGGCCCGGTCGAAGGTGGCGTCCAGCCACGCGCCCATCGTCGAGTACTGCAGCGAGTAGCGGGCGAGCTGCCCGTCGGTGCAGTCCAGCACGAAGGAGAAGAGGAGCAGCAGCCCGGCGGCGACGTATCCGCCACGGGTGCCGGTGGCCGCGCAGGCCGCCGCGATCAGCGCGGTCAGCAGGGACGCGGTGGTGACCTGGTTCGGGGTGAACCCGCGGCGCGCGCACCAGCGGGCGATGTAGCGCGAGTACGGACTGATGCAGTACGTGGTGAAGAAGCCGTCGCGGGCCTTCACGGCGCTGCGCAGCCGGACCGCCTCGTCGTCGACGGCGGCGACGCCGGACTGCGCGGTGGCGCGTGCGGCGTCGTCCGTCGGCACGGCGGCGACGAGCGAGCCGAGGTCCGGGCGCTGGACCGCGGTGCCCTCGGCGTCCATCGTGGCTGCGAGCCGCCCCGGCACGGTGCGGTCGGTGGCCACGGCGGTACTGCCGGGCGGCCCGGCGGGGACGCCCGCGCCGACCGCCGTGGTGGTGGTGCGCAGGGCGCTGACCAGGGCGGGGCGCGCCTCCGGCTGCGCGGTGAGCGCACCGGGCACGGCGGCGGCCGGGAAACGGGGGTCGGTCAGTCCGAGCCGCAGGGCGTGAACGTGGCCGACGAAACGGGGATCGACGAGGGCGACGCGGCTCTCGGCCGGAACCGCGGACAGCAACCGGACCGCCTCGGTGACATCGGCAGCGATCTGTACGTCGAAGCCCAGTGACCTCAGATCATCCTGGAGCGACGATCCGGGCACCGGAGCACCTGTGAGAATGGCGGTCGACAGACGAACTCACTCCTTGGTGCTGACACGGGTCGGCGCGCGACAGTGCGGCCCTGAATACGGCCGGCGGCATGTCGGCAGAGGCTATCGGATGAACGGAAGCAGGATTTCACTGCCCGTTCGGGCTCCGTTCCGCATGGACGGGCATCATGCGGACCCGTCCGCGATCATCATCGTCGATGGCCGCCTCGCCTGACAAAACGCGGGTGCGCGACAACCCTTCGCCGGTCGGTCCCGGGCCGGCCCGGCCCAGGGGGCGGCGTCGCGGGGCCGGGCACGCACCGCTGCCGCCCAGGTGACGGTCGGTCGTAGTCTGACCGGCATGACATGGCTGATCACAGGCGGAGCTGGATACATCGGGGCACACGTGGTGCGGGCGATGAGGAGCGCCGGGGAGCGGGTGGTCGTGGTCGACGACCTCTCGGCCGGCAATCCGGACCGCTTGCCCGACGACGTCCCACTGGTCCGGGGCTCGGCGACCGACCGCGCGCTGCTCGACCGGGTGCTCGCGGAGCACGAGGTGACCGGTGTGGTGCATCTGGCCGCGAGGAAGCAGGTCGGCGAATCCGTCGAGAAGCCGCTCCTGTACTACCGGGAGAACATCGGCGGGCTGACCGTCCTCCTGGAGGCCGTCGTGGCCGCCGGGGTGCGGCGCTTCCTGTTCTCGTCGTCGGCCGCGGTCTACGGCGTTCCGGAGGTGGAGTTCATCACCGAGGAAGCTCCCTGCCTCCCCATCAATCCGTACGGTGAGACCAAGCTCGCCGGCGAGTGGCTGGTGCGGGCGGCCGGGCAGGCGCACGGACTGTCCACTGGCTGCCTGCGCTACTTCAACGTGGCGGGCGCCGCCGAGCCGCACCTGTCGGACACGGGCGTCTTCAACGTGATCCCGATGTTCTTCGACCGGCTGACGCGCGGTGAGGCGCCGCGGATCTTCGGTGACGACTACCCCACACCCGACGGCACCTGCATCCGCGACTACATCCACGTGGCCGACCTGGCCGACGCCCACCTGGCCGTTGCCCGGCGACTGGCCGCGCAGGACGGCCCCGGAGACCTGACCGTGAACATCGGCCGAGGCGAGGGCGTCTCGGTGCGCGAGCTCGCCGATCTGGTCGCGGAGGTCACCGGCCACGACCTGAAGCCGGAGATCGAGCCGCGCAGGGCCGGGGACGCCGCGCAAGCGGTCGCCTCGTGCGAACGGATGTCCGGCGAGCTGGGCTGGACGGCTCGGCGCGGAGTGCGGGAGATGGTCGGGTCGGCCTGGCAGGGCTGGCTGCTGCACCATCCCGAAACCCCCGCGTCGTAGACGGCCGGACGGGTGGTTCCACCGCTCTGACCTGCGACCATTTCCGCAGGTCAGAGCATTTGACAACGGTGTTCAGTGCCGTGTTGCCCGATACCCCCCACCCGTAGTTCACTGACAGTGCCCGGGCCGCTCACGTCCGGGTCCGCAGACGACCGGGAGGCGTCCCCATGGGGGCAGGGCACGATCACGGACATGCGCACGGAGGGCCCGCGCCCACCGGCACGGCAGCCGCCGCGTACAAGGGCCGGCTGAGGATCGCGCTGGGCATCACGCTCGCCGTGGCGGTCATGGAGGTCGCCGGAGGTGCCCTGTCCGGCTCCCTCGCACTGATCGCCGATGCGGCCCACATGGCGACCGACGCCCTGGGACTGGGCATGGCGCTGCTGGCCATCCACTTCGCCAACAAGCCGGCCGGGCCCAACCGGACCTTCGGCTACGCCCGGGCCGAGATCCTCGCGGCGCTGGCCAACTGTGTCCTGCTGCTGGGGGTGGGCGGCTATCTGCTCTACGAGGCGGTGGAGCGTTTCATCACCCCGGCCGAGACGCGGGGCGGGCTGACGATCGCCTTCGCCCTGGTCGGCCTGGTCGCGAACATGGTGTCGCTTTCGTTGCTCGTGCGCGGGCAGAAGGACAGCCTCAATGTGCGCGGCGCCTACCTGGAGGTGCTCGCGGACGCCCTGGGCTCGGTCACCGTGCTGGTCTCGGCAGGGATCATCCTGGCGACCGGCTGGCAGGCCGCGGACCCGGTGGCCTCGCTGGTCATCGGCCTCATGATCGTCCCGCGCACGGTGAAGCTGCTCCGCGAGACGTTGAACGTGCTGCTGGAGTCGGCGCCCCCGGGGGTCGACATGGACGAGGTGCGCGACCACATCACGGCCCTGCCCGGGGTGCTGGACGTCCACGACCTGCACGCCTGGACGATCACCTCGGGAATGCCGGTGCTCTCCGCCCACGTGGTGGTGCATCAGGAGGTCCTCGACTCGATCGGGCACGAGAAGCTCCTCCACGAACTGCAGGGCTGCCTCGGCGACCACTTCGACGTCGAGCACTGCACGTTCCAGCTGGAGCCGAGCGGCCACGCCGAGCACGAGGCGAAGCTCTGCCACTGAGGCGGGGAGGCCGGATGATCTCGAGGTGTAGGGTTTCGGAGCGGCGTACGAACCTCCGCCCGCGAGAGATTCCGTGTACGAGAGAGGAGCTGGGGCTGATGACCGCCGCGCAGGCGCCCGCCCGGCGCACCGACCGGTCCCGCTCCCGCTCCGGGCCTCTCGGCTGACACTCCGGCTCGCACCGAGTCGGCCCGTCGGCCGGAGCCCACACACTCAAGGGTTTCCCACGTTGACCGACAACAACCACTCCCCCGACAGCATCGCGCCTTCGTCTCCGTCCGACCGCGGTCCGGAGCATCCGCGCCCCGTCGCCGCCTGGACGGTCCGCCCCGAGACCGCCGGCGACACCGCCGCCGTGCACGCGGTCAACTCCGCCGCGTTCCCGACGGAGGCGGAGGCCGATCTGGTCGACGCCCTGCGCAAGGACCCGTCGGCCTGGCTGCCCGGACTGTCGTATGTCGCCGAGGCCGCCGACGGCTCCCTCGCCGCCTGCGCCCTGCTGAGCCGCTGTCTGGTCGGAGGCGTACCGGCACTGGCGCTCGCCCCGGTGGCCACCGTCCCGGCCTGTCAGCGCAAGGGCGCCGGGCAGGCCGTGGTGCGGGCCCTGCTCGATGCCGCACGACGGCGCGGGGAGCCACTGGTCCTGGTCCTCGGCCATCCCGAGTACTACCCGAGGTTCGGTTTCGTGCCCGCGTCGCGGTACGGAATCCGGGCGGGCTTCGAGGTGCCGGACGAAGCGATGATGGCCCTGGTCCTCGATGATTCCGTGCCGGTTCCGCAGGGCACGATTGAGTATCCGGCCGCCTTCGGGGTCTGATGCCCCGTCCGGCCCTGGGCCCGGGCGGTGCCGCGGGGCCGGACATGCCAGGACCCGAAGTGCGGACAAGCCGCTTTTGTACGGCAGACTTGAGCAGACTCGACGGGACCGGCGCACGGGGCCGGGACCATAGCGAAGGATGGGTATGCCGACCACACCAGCCACCGCGGCGAACAGCTCGTCGAACGGCGCAGCAGAAGCGATCATGCTCGAACTGGTCGACGAGAACGGCACCACCATCGGCACGGCGGAGAAGCTCGCCGCCCACCAGGCACCCGGCCAACTGCACCGGGCGTTCTCCGTGTTCCTCTTCGACGAGCAGGGCCGGCTGCTGCTCCAGCGCCGCGCACTCGGCAAGTACCACTCCCCCGGTGTCTGGTCCAACACCTGCTGCGGCCACCCCTATCCGGGCGAGGCGCCCTTCGCCGCCGCCGCCCGGCGGACCTACGAGGAGCTGGGCATCTCGCCCTCGCTGCTGGCCGAGGCCGGCACGGTGCGTTACAACCACCCGGATCCCGCGTCGGGTCTGGTCGAGCAGGAGTTCAACCACCTCTTCGTGGGCATGGCCCAGGAGCGGTTGCGCCCGGACCCGGAAGAGGTGGGCGAGACGGTGTTCGTGACGGCCGCGGAGCTGACCGAGCGGCATGCCCAGGCCCCCTTCTCCGCCTGGTTCATGACCGTGCTGGACGCCGCCCGTCCCGCGATCCGGGAGCTGACGGGGCCGGCCGCCGGCTGGTAGGTGCGTGCCGCCGGCGCGGAAGGGTCACAGGCGCGTACTGAGCGGCAGCGCCGCCCAGATGACCTTTCCGCCGCCTGCGGTGTGCTCCACGTCGCAGGTCCCGCCCGCTTCCCGGGTGATCTCACGGACCAGCAGCAGGCCTCGCCCACCGGTCTGGGCGTAGTCCGTCTCCAGCGCCGTCGGCCGGTAGGGGTGGTTGTCCTCGACGGACACCCTGATCCATTCGGCGCCCACGGCGACCTCGACAGCGAGTTCCGGCGAGAGCAGCGCGGCATGCTTCACGGCGTTGGTCGCCAGCTCGGAGACGATGAGCAGCAGACCCTGGGCGATGTCGTCGTCGAGGGGGACGCCCTGGCGTTCCAGCAGATCGCGTACGGCGTGCCGGGCCTGGGGTACGGAGACGTCCGTGGCCGGGGCGGTGAACCGCCAGACCCCCTCGTACGACACGGGCCGGGCGGGGACACTCCCGCGGCTCTCCATTGTCCGGTACCCGCTCTCCACTCGGTGGTGACTGCACGTCGAGTACAGGGTGCGGGGCGTAGTCGGTTCGGTCCGTACCACTGAACAGAAGTCGACCCCAATCGACGGAACTTGACCGAACCAGTGCGGATACGTCAACTTTCGGACCGCTTCTGACCTTCCTCCGGCAGCCCGTCCATGTCTTTGCCGGGCGCCATCTGGTCCGAGACCATCGACACGATCCGGCGGCCCCCGACGCCGACCGCTATGAGCCCGAGCCCGTCGAAGAGCAGAGCGAGCGAGAAGAAGCAGCCGAGCACATAGAGGCTGCTGTGCGGCCAGTCGAAGAGGACGAGCAGCCCGAGCAGCAGCCCGAACGCGCCCTGCAGCAGCGTCCAGCCGAACTGGGGCCCCCGCACCACGACGCTGCCGACGAGGCGGAACACCCCGCCCGTCAGGAAGAGCAGCGCGGCGAACATGGTCAGCGCCTCGGCTGTGCCGTGGGGATGACGGATGACGACGACTCCGGCGGCGATGTTCAGTGCCGCGACGACCACGCCCAGCCAGAAGTAGCTGGTGCCGCGCGACTGGATCGCGTGGAGCAGCCCGACCATGCCACCGATGAGCAACAGCCAGCCGAAGAGGATCATCGAGGTGAGCGTCGCCACGCCCGTGTAGACGAGGCCGACCAGGCCGGCGACGACAAGCAGGACGCCGAGCAGGGCCAGACCGCTGAAACTGCGGGTGAGCTTCCTGCCCTCTTTCACGGGATCGGCCACCTGAAGCTCCTCGGGTTGCGTGCCTGCTTCGCGACCCCTTCTTGATCATAGGTTCGAACGGCATGGATAGCATCCGGCGTATGGACCGAACGGAACCCCGGCTGGAGCACACCGTCGTGGACGGCGTCGCCACCGTCGTCATCAGCAACCCCGCCAAGCGCAACGCGATGACGACCGCGATGTGGCAGTCCCTGCCCGTGCTGCTCCAAGGGCTGGCCGCCGACCCGTCGGTGCGCGCCCTGGTGCTGACCGGCGCCGGCGACACCTTCTGCGCGGGTGCGGACATCTCCTCGCTCCGCGACCCCTCGGGCGCCCCGCAGGGACTCGCCGTGGCCGCCGAGGAGGCGCTGGCCGCCTTCCCCCGCCCGACGCTCGCCGCGGTGCGGGGCTTCTGCGTGGGCGGGGGCAGCCAGCTGGCTGCGGCCTGTGATCTGCGGTTCGCGGAGGAGGGTGCGTCGTTCGGCGTCACTCCGGCCAGACTCGGGGTCGTGTACGCGGCGTCGTCGACCCGCCGGCTGGTCGCGCTGACCGGCCCGGCGACGGCCAAGCACCTGCTGTTCTCCGGCGAACTCATCGGAACGGACCGGGCGCTGCGGACAGGTCTCGTGGACGAGGTGCTGCCCGTCGGCGAGCTGGGCAAGCGGGTGGACGCCTACGTCGCGACCCTGTTGTCCCGTTCCCGGCTGACCCAGGCGGCAGCCAAGGAGTTCGCCGCGGGGCGGGTGGACCGGGACGCGCACTGGGCGGAACAGGCACGCCGCAGCGGCGACACCGCGGAGGGTGTCGCCGCATTCCTGGAGCGACGTCCGCCACGCTTCACCTGGCCGGACGGGGAGCACGTCGCCCCTGCTACCGAAGGATGAAGCGGCTCTTCCCGCGCCACTCCTCGACGACCGCGGCCGGGGCCTTCGCGGGAGATCCCGAGTCGTACGGCGGCTGCGGGTCGTACTCCGTGAGCAGCTGCACGGCTTGGGCGTATTCGTCACCCGCGATCCGGCCGAGCAGGGTGAGACCCATGTCGATGCCCGACGAGACGCCTGCGGCGGTGACGTACTTGCCATCGGTGACCACGCGTTCGCCGGTCGGTTCGGCGCCGTACTCCTTCAGCTGTTCGAGGGCCAGCCAGTGCGACGTGGCGCGCCGCCCGTCCAGGAGTCCGGCGGCCGCGAGCAACAGCGAACCGGTGCAGACCGAGGTCGTCCACGTGCTGGTCGCGTCGGCCCGGCGCAGCCAGCCGAGCAGAGTCTCGTTGTCCATCTGAGCGCTCTGTCCCGGGCCGCCGGGGACGATCACCAGGTCGGGGGCCGGGACGTCGTCCAGCGCCAGGTCGGCGACCAGCGTCAGGCTGCCGCTGTCGTTGTGCACCGCACCGGCGGACTCGGCTGCGAAGACGGTCTCGGCACCGGGAGCGCGGGACAGGATCTCGTACGGTCCGACGGCGTCCAGCGCCGTGAAGCGGTCGAAGAGGAGGATGGCGATCTGCATGGGTGGCTGCCTGCCTTCCGGTCAGTGAGTGAGGGTCAGTGAGTGAGGTACTCGGTGACGTCGGCGGCCTCACCCGCCGGGTGGGAGCTGAAGCGCCGCCGGTATTCGGCGGGTGCCGCGCCCAGGGCCTTGACGAACGCCCGGCGCATCGCCTCCGGCGTGCCGTATCCGCAGGTGCGTGAGATCCCCGCGACGCCGTCGGTGGTGTCCTCCAGAAGCCGGCGGGCCTGTTCGAGGCGGACGCGGTCGACGTACCGGCCGGGCGTCATCCCGGTCTCGGTCTGGAACGCGCGGGCGAAGTGACGCGGGGAGAGCCGGGCGCGGGCGGCGAGGGCGTCCACGGAGAGGTCCTCGCCCGGGTGTTCGGTGATCCAGTGCTGGACCTCGCGCAGCGGTTCACGACGGGCCGTCTGGGCGGTGAGCTGGGCACTGAACTGGGACTGGTTCCCGGGTCTGCGCAGAAAGACCACCAGGTGCCGGGCCACCGTGAGCGCCACCTCCCGGCCGTGGTCCTCCTCGACGAGGGCGAGCGCGAGGTCGATGCCCGCGGTGACCCCGGCGGAGGTGGCGAGGCGGCCGTCGCGTACGAAGATCGGCTCGGGATCGACCTCGACCGCCGGGTGGGCGCGAGCCAGACGGTCGCACGCGTTCCAGTGCGTGGTCACCCGGTGCCCGTCCAGCTGTCCGGCCGCTGCGAGGAGCAGGGCACCGGTGCAGACGGAGACGAGCCGTTCGGGGGACGGGCCGTGTTCGCGCAGCCAGTCGACGAGGGCGGGGTCGGGGTCCCGGGTGCCCTGGCCGCCGGGGACGAGAAGCGTGTGGGGCGTTCCGGCGTCGGCGAGACTGCGGTCGGGGACCAGCGTCAGACCGCAGGACGAACGCACCGGCGCGCCGTTCAGGGAGGCGGTGCGCAGCTCGTACGAGACCTCCGGGAACCGGGACGCGCCGGCGAAGACCTCCAGGGGGCCGGTCACATCGAGGCTCTGGATGCCGTCGAAGAGGACGACGAGTACGGATCGCTGCTTCATGTCAGCCATCCTGGGCGCCCCCGCGATTGGCCGCAATGACGAGATCCCCACCTTTTCTGCCATGCCCGGATGCGGCGCATGTCACGGTCCCCCCGGACTTCCGGGCCGTACCGACCAGTCGGTAACGTGAAGATATGAGTACTCTCCCGCCCCGCGCCGGCCGCCGCTGTCACAACGCCCTCAACCCGCTGCACTCCGCGCTCTACTTCTCCCCCGACCTCGGCAAGGAACTCGGCGGGATCGGGATCGACGACCCTTCCGCCGCCTATTTCGCCGCGCGCGCGGCCGCTCTGGGCGCCGTCGGTCCGGGTACGGTCACCGCCACCTTCTACAACTTCAACCACGAGCTCGTGGCCAGGCACGTGCCCGCCGTCTGGGACATCGCCTCCCCCGAGGCGGTCCTTGCGGCGCGGCTGCGTGCCGCCGACTCGACGCTGCGCCGGCTGCTCGGCGAGGAGATCATCTCCTCCCCCGAACTGGCCGAGGCCGCGCAGCTGGCCCTGCGCGCCACGGAGGGCTGCACACGACACGCCCGGCCGCTCTACGCGGCGCACGCCGATCTTCCGGTGCCGGAGGAGCCGCACCTGGCGTACTGGCACGCCGCGACCCTGCTGCGCGAGCACCGCGGCGACGCGCACCTCGTGGCGCTGCTTGCCGCCGGCCTCGACCCGCTGGAGGCGCTCGTCAGCCACACCGCCACCGGCAAGGGCATGGCACCTCGCTGGATCCTGGCCACCCGCGGCTGGCGCCGCACCGACTGGGAGGCGGCGTCTGAGCGGCTGCGCGAGCGCGGACTGCTCACCGCCGAGGGCGAGTTGACGGAGGCCGGCACCGCGCTGCGGGCCGGGATCGAGGAGGCGACGGACCGGATGGACCTGGCCCCGTACGAACACCTCGGCGGGGCGGGGGTGGCCCGGCTGACCGAGCTGGGACGCGGATTCCTCGGCACGGCGCTGGCCGCCGGTGCGTTCCCGTCGGATGCGACCGGCTGACCTGCCGGAAACCGGCGGCCGGTAACTGGGGTGGTCGGGCGACACGGCGCCCGGCCACCCGGCACAATGCAGACGAGCGGCTCCGGGCCGGCCGGCACGGCCGACCCCGGGCCCGACCAGCACAGCCAGCAGGAGAAGGCGAGTCGGTAGAACCGTGACGACGTCCATCGAAGGCAGGATCGCCGAGGAGCTCGGCGTACGCGAGCGACAGGTGAAGGCGGCCGTCGAGCTGCTCGACGGCGGATCGACCGTGCCGTTCATCGCGCGCTACCGCAAGGAAGCGACCGAGATGCTCGACGATGCGCAGCTGCGCACGCTCGAGGAGCGGTTGCGCTATCTGCGGGAGCTGGAGGAGCGCCGTGCGGCGATCCTCGAATCCGTACGGGAGCAGGGCAAGCTCGACGAGGCGCTGGAGGCCCGGATCCGGGCGGCCGACACGAAGGCACGCCTTGAGGACATCTATCTGCCGTTCAAGCCGAAGCGGCGGACCAAGGCCCAGATCGCCCGGGAGGCCGGTCTGGAACCGCTCGCCTCCGGGCTGCTCGACGACCCGTCGACGGACCCGCTCGCCGCGGCCGCGTCCTTCGTCGACGCGGACAAGGGCATCGCGGACGCCGCGGCGGCTCTGGAGGGGGCCCGCGCCATCCTCACCGAGCGCTTCTCCGAGGACGCCGACCTGATCGGCGACCTGCGGGAGCGCATGTGGACGCGCGGTCGGCTCACGGCCAAGGTGCGGGACGGCAAGGAGGAGGACGGCGCCAAGTTCGCGGACTACTTCGACTTCACCGAGCCGTTCACCGCACTGCCCTCGCACCGGGTGCTGGCGATGCTCCGGGGCGAGAAGGAGGACGTCCTCGACCTGGTCCTGGAACCGGAGGAGCCGTCCGAGGCGCCCGGCCCGTCCGGCTACGAGAACATGGTCGCCCGCCGCTTCGGCGTGAACGACCGGGGGCGCCCCGGCGACAAGTGGCTGGGCGACACCGTGCGCTGGGCCTGGCGCACCCGGATCCTCGTCCACCTCGGGATCGACCTGCGGCTGCGGCTGCGCACCGCGGCGGAGGACGAGGCGGTACGCGTCTTCGCGTCCAACCTGCGTGATCTGCTGCTCGCCGCGCCGGCCGGGACGCGGGCCACACTGGGGCTCGACCCCGGATTCCGTACGGGAGTGAAGGTCGCCGTCGTCGACGCGACCGGCAAGGTCGTCGCGACCGATGTCATCTACCCGCACGTCCCGGCCAACAAGTGGGACCAGTCGCTCGTCAAGCTGGAGCAGCTGGCGAAGGCGCACGACGTCGACCTGATCGCGATCGGCAACGGCACGGCATCGCGCGAGACGGACAAGCTCGCCGGTGAGCTGTGCGACAAGCACCCGGAGTTGAAGCTGACCAAGGTGATGGTGTCGGAGGCCGGCGCGTCCGTGTACTCGGCCTCCGCCTTCGCCTCGCAGGAACTCCCGGACATGGACGTCTCGTTGCGCGGCGCCGTGTCCATCGCGCGCCGCCTCCAGGACCCGCTCGCGGAACTGGTGAAGATCGATCCGAAGTCCATCGGGGTCGGGCAGTACCAGCACGACCTGTCCGAGGTGAAGCTGTCGAGGTCGCTCGACGCGGTCGTCGAGGACTGTGTGAACGGGGTCGGTGTCGACGCCAACACCGCGTCGGCCCGGCTGCTTTCGCGGGTCTCCGGCATCGGCTCGGGGCTCGCCGAGAACATCGTGGCGCACCGCGACGCCAACGGCCCGTTCCGCTCCCGCAAGGGCCTCAAGGACGTGGCCCGGCTGGGCCCGAAGGCGTACGAGCAGTGCGCGGGCTTCCTGCGGATCCGGGGTGACGACCCGCTGGACGCGTCCAGTGTGCACCCGGAGGCGTATCCGGTGGTCCGCGCGATGGTGAAGCGGACGGGAAGTGACGTCGCCTCACTGATCGGCAACACGGGCGTGCTTCGGTCCATCCGGGCCGACGACTTCGTGGACGAGAAGTTCGGGCTGCCGACCGTCACCGACATCATCAAGGAGCTGGAGAAGCCGGGGCGCGACCCGCGTCCGGCCTTCAAGACGGCCACCTTCAAGGAAGGCGTCGAGAAGATCGGCGACCTGGCCTCCGGAATGGTGCTGGAAGGCGTCGTGACGAACGTCGCGGCGTTCGGCGCGTTCGTGGACGTCGGGGTGCATCAGGACGGCCTGGTGCATGTCTCGGCGATGTCGAGGACGTTCGTGAAGGACCCCCGCGATGTCGTGAAGCCGGGGGACATCGTCAGGGTGAAGGTGATGGAGGTCGACATCCCGCGGAAGCGGATCTCGTTGACTCTGCGGCTGGACGACGAGGCGGGTGCGGGAGCCGGTTCCGGTTCCGGTGGCGAACGCGGACCGGCCGGTGAGCGCGGCTCGGCCGGTGAGCGCGGCGGGCGTCCGCCGCGGCAGCGGCAGGGCCAAGGTCAGGGCCAGGGCGGCCCGGGCGCGCGTGGCGGTCAGGCCGGCGGCCAGGGGCGTGACCGGCGCGGTGGCGGCGGCAACGGTGGTGGCGGCGGCGGTCGTCAGGCTCCGGCCGCGGCGCCGGCGAACGGGGCGATGGCCGACGCGCTGCGGCGGGCGGGGCTGCTGGATCCCAAGCAGGGCGGCAAGAAGCGGTAGCGCCTGGCGGGGTGGGGGGGCAGGGGTGGGGATGGGGGCGGGGCGCCTGCGGCGAGCCTGTTCCCCTCCCCGCCCCTGCCCGTAACCGGGCGGCAGTACAGGCCGTTGTCGTACAGCGCCTTGGAGAGGAAGCCGTACAGGACACGCTCGGTCTCCTCGTCGGTGAACGTCTCCTTGGTGACCTT